>WRGW01000073.1 GCA_009786985.1 Oscillospiraceae bacterium | reverse complement strand
TCAGTGGCAAAGCAACTGGATAACACAATTTGAAGAATGCTTTTGATTAGCAAAACGAGAGTTGTGTTATCAGTGGCAAAGCAACTGGATAACACAACTTGAAGAATGCTTTTGATTAGCAAAACGAGAGTTGTGTTATCAGTGGCTTTGCCAAATACTGGTTTCGCTGTGAAAACTATATTATAATTCAAAACAAGCTCTTTGCAAAGGGCTTGTTTTTGTGAGCTTAATATTAAACCGCAACAAAACTCCCAAGCGGCTTTGCCGTGAGGCGCAAGAGTTTTGTTGCGGCGCAATACTACACCCGAATTTTTAATTGAAAGTTTGGGTGTAATACCCCGACGCTCTGCGTCGGTTCTCGCAAGTGAAGCGAGAGGGGTGCAGGGCTTGTCCTGCATTAAAAGGGGGAATCATATGAACAAAATATTTATACTTATACTGAGCATGGTGCTATTTTTTGCATTAACAGCTTGTAGCGATACTGATGAGAGTACAGAAGAAGGCACAATCGCACAAAATACTAACGATGATGATGGCACAGATTTTTATTATTATGGTGGTGAAATCACAATTTTTGTGGGTGAAGGATTTACATTTGAAATTGCGGATGGATGGTCTATGTGTGAAGAAAATCAGTTTGATTCAATTATTCGTGAAATCATAGCTCCTGATGGAATTTCAAGTGTTAGTGTAATAAGCGAATCTATAACAAGAGTTGGGTTTTATGAATACGTGAGTGCAACAATCGAAGGGTTAGAATCGTTCGGTGTAAACGAAATCATATCCGAAGAAGCTGTGGTTGCTGGAAATAGAGCAAATTTCATTTCCTATAACATGGAAACATTGTATTTTCACCAATATATTATTGAAGGCAAAAATGATATGGTCTTTATCCTCACTTACACTCAAGTTGGTGTGGAGAGTTTTCTTGACGGATTTATAAAAATGGTAGAATCATTTACGTTTGTGTGAATTTGCTCGTTAGCACCTGTTCAGTATCTTAATAAATTTAAATTGCTGTGAGCGAATTTCGCTATAAGTTTATAGCCCCTATTGACAAAATTAAAAGATTATGCTATACTATGTTTTATGAAAACTATAAAAAATCTAATCAAAATTGAAATGAATGAACATTTGTGTAATGAATTAATCCCGTTTTGGAATCGCCTCGCTGATTATGAAAATGGTGGATTTTACGGCTACGTCAGTCATGATGGTAAAATTGACAAAACTTATCCTAAAGGTGCGGTTTTAAATCTAAGGATTTTGTGGTTTTATTCAAAATGTTATATCATAACCAAAGATGAAAATTGCCTCAAAATGGCTAAACATTGTTATGATTTTATTGTTAAGCATTTTATAGATAACCAATATGGCGGAATTTATTGGCTTGTTTCTGCAAAAGGAACGCCTATTGATACTATGAAACATTCATACAGCCATGCGTTTTTTATTTATGCTATGTCAAATTATTATGAGGCTTCGGGCGATGTCAATGCACTCAAATATGCTTATGAACAATTTCGTACTTTTCATAAAAAAAACCCAGACTACACAGAAGCCTGTGAGCGCAAATGGGAAAGGACAAGTTCTACAAAAACCACTGGGGCTATACTGCATTTAATCGAATCATTTACTGAATTGTATAGGGTTTGTTTGGATATTCCGCAACTAAAAAAGCTCGAATGTTCTGCCCAAAGACGGGTGGAGCGTTTGCTCGAACTTGTATATTATGATATGTACGAAAGCCATAAAAAGCGCCTCCCTGAAATTTTTGATAATCGAATGAATAAATCAGATAGCATTTATTCATATGGGCATTTTGTTGAAGCTGCTTGGTTGATTGGTGGAACGCTTGATGTGATGAAAGGCATTATTCCGATAAAGTTAGAATCTAAAATCCGCCAGATGAATCACGATTTAATCGAAACAGCGGACACATTTGCGTTTGCGACAACTGAAACTTTAATGTGTTACGACGAAAAAGATAAAATCGTTAATCGACGCAAAGCATGGTGGACTCAGGCTGAAGGTATAGTGGGTTTCCTTGATGATTACAAGCGTTTTGGTTCAAAAAAGTCGCTCTATCGTGCGGTTAAGTTATGGGATGGGGTTAAGTCACAAATGCTTGCACGTGAATACTGTTCGCAGGGCGTGGAATGGATTAACGAATTAGATGAAAACGCAATTCCAGACAAAGAAATGCCATTGGTAAATGAATGGAAATGCCCATATCACACAGGTAGAATGGCGTTGTGGGTTTTGGAGAATTTGTAGTGCTTAATATAGGGAGTTATAAACGTGAGAAATAAGCGTCACCACGAAATTCTTGAAATCATTAAAGATATCGACATCACAAGCCAAGAAGAGTTAATTGCGGAACTCCGCAAACGTTCATATGTAGTGACGCAGTCTACCGTTTCGAGAGATATATCAAAACTCGGGCTTAGTAAGTCTATGTCTGAAAACGGGGTGTATCGTTATGCTGTTCCAGAACAGCTCAAAACCGAAAAATTTGAGGGGATGTTGTCGAGTGCGATTAAAAAAATTGACACAGCTATGAACACTGTTGTAATCAAAACTTATGTAGGTATGGCATCAGCGGTATGTGTAACACTTGAGATGATGAATCTACCCGAAGTTGTCGGAACTATAGCTGGTGATGACACTATTTTTGTTATGACGCGTTCGGAGAAAAGTGCACTCAGGTTATCTCTTCAACTGAAAAAATTACTCTAACACGAGGTTGTAAGTGCTTAAAGAATTGTATATCGAAAATCTTGCTATAATTGAAAAAGCTGTCATTACTTTTGACGGTGGCTTTAATGTGTTCAGTGGTGAAACTGGGGCAGGAAAAAGTATACTAATCGGCGGAATAAACGCAGTTCTTGGAGGGCGTGTTTCTAAGGATATAGTTCGTGCTGGTGCGGATAAGGCGGTTGTTACCGCTTTGTTTGAAACGAACGGGTCTGGTGATTCTGAATACGAGTCTGAAAAAGAATCAAGTGGTGAAATTTTGTTCACACGCGAAATCAATTCTAATGGTAATTCGATTGCACGTATCAATGGGAGGACTACTACTGCATCTGAACTAAAAGAAATCGCTTCAAATTTAATCGACATTCATGGTCAGCATCAGACGAGATTGCTTATTTCGCCAGATGTTCAGCTTGCTTTGCTTGATTCGTTTGGTGAGATTTCTAAAATCGAATATGAGCAGGCTTTTCGTGAATTTTCAACGGTTTCTAAAAAGTTGAAAAAACATCTTTTGGAAAATGCTTTACGTGACGAAAAAATCGAAATACTTACATCAAAAATCACTGACTTGGAGCCGTATAAGCTAAAAATCGGAGAAGAAGACGAGGTTTCTTATGAACTCGAAAAGCTCCGTAACGCACAAAACATTTCTGAGGCGTTGAACCGCTCATATTCAGCATTAGCCAGTACGTCGGATAGTAATCTAGGGGCGTGTGATTTATTGAACATCTGTAAAATCAGCCTTAGTGATGCTGGCAAATATATATCTGAATGCAATATTTTGCAAGGAAGGATTGCAGAACTTGTAATCGAGGCAAACGATATTAAAAATGAATTGTCAATACAACTTGACAAAAATTCCGAACCTGAAAAGCTACAAAAGCTATCGCAATACGAAGAACGTATGAGTGATTTCCTGCGTCTAAAGCGAAAATACAGTATGAGCTGTGATGAAATGGTGTCTGCGTTGGAAGATTGGAAAAGCCAGCTTGCGGATTTACAGAGTGGTGATGAGTTTATCCAAAATTTGACCGAAAAAAAGAAAAATCTCGGCGAAAAAGTCCGCAAACTCGGGGGGGAGCTTAGTGAAAAACGCAAACAAGCATCAGTAGCACTCACACAAAGAATTTGCGACGAACTCGATTATTTGGATATGCCTAGCACTCGTTTGGTTTTTGCGATTAAACAGGACAAAGTTACGATTGGCGGAATGGATACGGTTGAGCTATTAATCGCCGCAAACGCTGGCGAAGAACCTAAGCCACTTTCAAAAATCGCTTCAGGTGGAGAATTGTCGAGAATTATGCTCGCAATCAAAAGCGTTCAAGCTGACAAAAATGATGTAACGACAATGATTTTTGATGAAATCGATTCAGGAATTAGCGGAAGAGCTGCTCAGAAAGTCGGGCTAAAATTATCGGCGTTAGCTGGTGGTAAGATTGATGCCGCAAATGTGAATAATCATGCAAGACGACGCAAAAATCAAATCCTTTGTGTCACTCATTTAGCACAAGTTGCGGCACTAGCGGATAGACACCTGCTTATAGAAAAACAAACTAAATCTGATGGCAGAACGTATACAGCAGTCAAGCCAATCACTGGCGAAGAACGCAAGCGTGAATTAGCAAGAATTATCTCAGGAGATGACGACGAAATATCGCTCGCTAATGCAGAGCGGCTTATGTCTAAAAAGCAAGAATTATAGTCTAAAAAACATGTGGAGGGTTTTAATGCTTACTTCGGCTGAAATTGATAAAAAATACATGGTTTTGATGAAAAAGTGTGAGAATATATTCGCTGAAAAAGGTATGGAATACGGTGCAACATGGGCGATTTATCGCTGGAGTTCGTTAGTAGACCAACTGTGGATGAAAGTTAAAAGAATCCGCACGATTGAAGACGCACCATCAAAAATCCCTGACTCTGTTGATATAGAGTATATGGCACTCATCAACTATGCGATTGTGTTTTTAATTAGGCTCGGTAATGTTGATGCGATTGCATCATCTGACCAAATTCTTGAAAACATCGAACTTATGGACGGGTTTTCTAAAACAGAGGTTATGGAACTATACCAAAAAGTCGTAAAAGAAGCGTTTGAACTCTATCAAGCGAAAAATCACGACTATAATAATGCGTGGCAGGATATGACTGTTTCATCAATCACTGACTTGATTATCGTTAAAGTTTTGCGAATGCGCCAAATAGTTCGACAGATATCAAATCAAAAGAAAAACCTTCGATATGACGATGTTGAACAACAATTGTTTGATATAATAAATTATAGCATTTTTGCACTTATTAAAGTGGCAGTGTGAGCTTGCAATGGTGATTGTTTCCAATAACGATACAAAAAAGTAAAATAATTTATATTTTTTTTTAAAAAAGGGTTGACAACTCGTTCATAATAGTGTATACTGATATAGTCAGCGTGTTTTGACAAAGAATCTAACTGAGTGTTAAACATTTATTGAAAGTAAACATTAAAAATTCCACGCCCCTGTAGCTCAGTCGGTAGAGCAGTAGACTGAAAATCTACGTGTCGTTGGTTCGATTCCGACCGGGGGCACTTACAACTGGGGGTAAAACTTATAACTGGGTACTTATAATTAGAGTGGCATTCAAAAAAGCATCATATGCGGATGTAGCTCATCTGGTAGAGCGCAACCTTGCCAAGGTTGAGGTAGAGAGTTCGAGCCTCTTCATCCGCTTCTTTTCATGGTATTTTAATGGTACAAAAACCGCAAATCCGCTAAATCCGATGTAGGATGAGTGGATTCGCGGTTTTTGTCTTGTTTACGGCATTTACACAATTTGACATAATTATAGTCGGTCAGTTTAAGTTTGCCTGATGTTTTGCGATATATTTTCTACCATACTGCGTTGATTTTTGCTTAAATATCAGCGGATATTCGCACAAAGCCCATGAGAGCAGGCTTTGCCAGCTTGATAGGGCAAAATCGCCTTGTCTGCCAAAAAATCTACGCACCAAATCAACAGAGTAAACTTAAACTTACCGACTATACTGAAAGGTTTACACAAAATGAAAAAACATGAAAAATTTATTTACCACAGCTATAAAGTCGACGAAAATGGCTTTGAATTTCATTTCAGTATGGGGCAATATCAGTTTCGCCCTAAATGGACGTGTGATGTTAGTTCACCTATTAAATCCCCTAATGACCCAGTATTAAAAGAACTAATCTTTAATCTCGGAATGGTGGAGCTTGTTAGCTACTGGAAGTCTGCTTGTCCTAAAATAGTCGAAATACAATGCGGAATTCTTGATGAGTGGCAGATTGCATGGTGGAAAAAATTATATCTGAATGGATTAGGAGAGTTCTTTTATTTAAATAAAATCACGCCTACAGAAGATTTTATGAAGATTGTTTGTCCGAAACCGCACGTGGATTTGAATCAAACGAGCGTTTCGGAGGATAAACCTAATCACGAGAGTTTATCTGGATGTCTAATCCCAGTCGGTGGTGGAAAAGATAGTATCGTAACTCTTGAGCTTTTGAGTAAAAGTAGAGCTAAAAATCTTTCCTATATAATCGGCGATGTTAAGCGTGCTTTTGATTCGGCGAAAACAGCGGGGTATTCAAACTCACAGATTATAGGTGTTCATCGAACAATTGACCCTGTTTTGCTTGAGTTAAATCGAAAAGGTTATCTAAACGGACATACGCCATTTTCGGCGATTGTTGCGTTTTCGTCGTTGATTTTTGCTTATCTGTCACGAAAAAAACACATAGTCCTTTCTAACGAAAATAGTGCTAATGAAGGCAACTGTCAACTAGGTGAGATGACAGTTAATCACCAGTATAGTAAAAGCATAGAGTTCGAGAGCGATTTTCGAGAATATGTAAGCAGGATTTCATTGGCGAATAAAGTAGAACTCCCAAATTATTTCAGCCTGCTTCGTCCATGGAACGAGTTACAAATTACTGGAGCGTTTACACAATTTCCGAAATATTTTTCAGTGTTTCAATCATGCAATGCAGGAACTAAATCTAACATTTGGTGTGCAAAATGTGCAAAATGTCTGTACGTCTATATAATGTTATCGGCTTTTATCGATGATGAGCAGCTACTCGGCATTTTCGGAGAAAATTTGATTGAAAATCCTGATTTATCCGAAATTTTTGTTGCTTTGAAGAATCCGAAACATGATAAACCTTTTGAATGCGTGGGTACTCGCGACGAAGTTAATCAAGCGTTGGCTATGGCGGCTGAGCATCGTTCAAGCTCGAATTTGAGTTTGAGTTCAGGATTGTATAGCGAGTTTGATAACAACAATTTTGTTCCAGAAGAGTTTTTAGAGTTATTGTATGATTTCTGGTAAGTGAAACAAACGAGTTCTGCTATATGAAGAGAAAGGAGGGTGATTTCGTTGAAAAATTTCTATCGTGATGGTGGGCTTGTGCTTACTGTTATTGCGCTTACAATTGTTACACTTACGCTTTCGGTTGTGCTTTATATTGGTGATACTCAGGCTTTTTGGGTATTTGCACCTTTTATCGTCTTGACGTGTGGATTTGCGATCGGTAAGTTGATTTTAGTCACACGTAAAACTTTTCAATATCTCACGATTATTAAAAACGAAATCGCCGTAGCTGAATCAACTTCTCTTTATCATTCGCCTACTGCAATTGCTATTATCGACAAAAACGAGCGTATTGTATGGTTTAATGCAGTTTTCGCCCGCGAGTTCAAGCAAGATGCACATTATGGAACGCCTTTAAACAATGTCACTACTGCAAGTAGCGAACTGCTTTTGAGTGGTGGTGATGCCCGTGTCAAGTATGGAAATAAATACTACAAAGTCAATGCCACGACTCCTCAAGAAGGCATAGCGGGAGAGGTTTTTGTGGTATATTTAGAAGATATTACTAAAGAAATTTTTCTTGAGCTTGAGCAAAAGTTATCTAAGCCTGTTGTTGTGATTGTGATGATTGATTCATATGAAGAGGTTTTTTTGAATGACAATTCTTCTGAAAGTGTTGCGGCTTCAATTATGGTTCGTGTTGACAAATTGCTTGAAGATTATGTCAAAACAACGACTGGTATTCTGCGGAAAATCGGGCGTGACCGTTATGTAATTGTCCTTGAATTGCGCCATATTCAAGAGCTAATCGAGGGTAAGGTGAAGCTATTAGATAAAGCACGCAAAATCGCTGTTACAGATAGAATGAACGTAACCCTCTCAATCGGAATTGGCAAAACTGGTGCGAATATGAATGAGAGCGAACGGTTCGCACGACAAGCACTTGAGATGGCACTAGGGCGTGGTGGTGACCAAGCGGCCGTTAAAACTAAATCAGGGTTTGAGTTCTACGGTGGGTTTTCTAAAGGAATCGAGCGTCATACCAAGGTTAAAGCGAGAATTATTGCAAATTCTTTACTCGATTTGGCTAACCACGCAGATATTATTTATATAATGGGGCATAAGTTTTCTGACCTTGATAGTGTAGGTTCGGCAGTGGGGTTGGCTTGCGGGCTTAGAAACCTTGGAATGCCTGCTTATGTGGTGATTAACAAAGAAACCTCTCTTGCCTATAAGCTGATTGAAAGCCTTGAAAAGCATATGGAAAATAATTATTCCACGAGCAATGAAGGTGATGAAGAATCAGGGAGTCCGCAGGAGTCAAGCGAAGACATGACCCCTCTTTTCATCGAACCTGAAAAAGCACACGAGGCATGGACAGATGATTCGCTTTTAGTAATCGTTGATACGCATAATAAAAAGCTACTTGAAGACGAACATTTGTATGAGGGGGCAAAAAAAGTGGTGGTAATTGACCACCACCGTAAAATGGTTGGTTTTATTGAAAATGCACTGATTTTCCATCACGAAGTAGCGGCATCATCAGCGGCAGAAATGGTGACAGAACTCTTGCAATATTTTGGAGAAGCTGGAATCATCAACGGCGTTCAAGCTGAAGCGTTGCTTGCAGGAATTATTCTTGACACTAAAAATTTTACTCTTAAAACTGGAGTTCGTACGTTTGAAGCGGCAGCGTTCTTACGAAAACTTGGTGCAGATACAGTGAATATCAAATCTTTATTTGCGGGGAGCATTGATAACTATAAGTTAAAATCAGCTTTAGTTGCAAATGCTTCTGTTTATCGCAATTGTGCGATTGCGTGTACTGAAGCAACGGACATTTCTGAGACAGGTGGTGATATTCGAATCATCGCACCACAGGCGGCTGATGAACTTTTGGAAATCGAGGGTGTATTGGCATCTTTTCTGGTTTATCGAACCTCTGCTACTGATGTGAATTTAAGTGCACGTTCAATTGGTAAGGTGAATGTACAGGTAGTTATGGAAGAACTCGGTGGTGGTGGTCATCATAACATGGCTGGTGTACAGATGAAAGATGTCAGTATAGGGCTTGCCGAACGTAAATTGCGTGAAGCCATTGATAAGTATTTTGACGTGTGAGGTATAGTCGACCAGTTTAATAATGTTTGAGTATTATTAAACTGATTGACTATATAGTTTTCGTAAGTTTTATTCAAAGTTTAGATTTGAGCGACTTCTCACAATTTTGTATCAAACTCATAAGAACAATCGCTTGTTTGCCAAATTCAGCTTCGAGGTTTGTGATACTCGCTTGAGTAAGCTCTTCACCAGATTTTCTGAGTTCTTTTTGAGCTTCTTCAATTGCTGAAACTGCTTTTCCTTCGCAAGTGAGGCGTTCAGCACTAGCAACACGAAACGCCATCTCTTCTTTAATTCCGAAGATGTTAGGGTCGTTCTTAGGGTTTGCACGGTGGATTAGCCTGAATGAGGTGTAGATTGATGATGATAAAAATTCAGTAACCGTCAATAACAGCTTGGAATTTCCAGTTTTAACAAGTAGTGAGTAAATTATGTCAATGCTCGTTAAAATCATCTTTTTAGCTAAAGTTGCAGTTATGCTCTTAGCAGCAATTCCTCTATTGCCGTCGCTGATTTCAGGAATGTCGCTTTCTTCAATTTGTTTACCGTTGGTTGAAGCTGTTCTTCCGAGTAGATAATCAGTCGAAACGTTGTAATAGTCGGCTACTTTTACTAAAAAAGCCAGCCCACACTCACGTTGACCCCTCTCGTAATGTGAGAGCAGTGCTTGTCCTATTCCGAGTTCTTCTGCTGCTTTTTTCTGGCTTAGCTTACGTTCTTTTCTAAGTAACGCTAAAATCCGTGGAAAATCTTTATTCATACACTACCAGCCCCCTTGAAGTTTATTATACAACAATTTTCGACAAAAGTAAAGAGGAAAATCAAAAATAATGAAGAATTATGAAATTTTGTTGATTCGCCCTAATGATTTGAATGATTTTGCAAGTCGTTTCGATTATCCGTATGTTGGGAGAATCTATGCCGCCCCTGATAATGAAAGTGTTCAGTGGGCTATGGCGAGTTATCCAGAACTCGCAAAACAAACCCTTCACACTTCGGCAAATTTGCGAATGCGTGAGCGTGTCTCGAAGCCATCAAAAACTACTAAGTCTACAGAAGATGATGCGACATATGCAATCAGATGTATTGCTGCATTGAATCAAATCTTTGTCGATTTAACTAAATCAGATGTTTTGAGAGCAGCCGCAGTAATCAGTGAAGAAGCAATTGTTACGTTAATGTCGGGGTGTGCAATGCCAAGGGGCGAGCCGCTAGAATTTTGTTTGAAACCTGGTGAGGGTTGGCTAATCAAAATGTCGGCGTATCTCTGGCAAAAAGGAACTGTGTTTGAAGTAATCGGAAAAATTACAGATAAGAGTGGAAATTTGGTGAATAATGGGGAGGTTTTATGAGCGACACAAATGAAAAAAAAGAGAAAATCTACGATAATTTCGATGATTTTATAGCGAATACTCAGTCTGAAAAAACTGAAAATTTTGAAAATCTTGAGTACACTCCACTGCATCAAAGAAAAATTGAACGAAATGAAGATGGTAAGTTCGCTGAATGTTTTCATAAACACGTTGAAGACGAACCTCCTAAACGTGATGATTACACATTTAGCGGGCTTTTCCCAGCTAATAGTGTAAATTTCACCACTGTCAAGAATTTGATTTTTGCCTCACACGATATTTATGAAAAAATCATTGGTATATGTATGTTTATTCTTGTTGGAGCGGTGTTTAACCCGCTTTTGCATATAGCGATTGCATATGCCACCACAGATTTTTTGCGTGTGGGATATGTGCTTTTTATGGCTGGATTTTTTCTATATTGTATACTCGCTGTAAACGCAACGTTCCCATTTTTAATTCTCGTCGTGATTGCAAGTGGTAAACTCTTGTTTTTTCATGAGGGTATAGGCGATGTTCTTATAGCGGTTGCGATGTTTGCGACTGTATATCTAATGTTTAGCATGAAAAAACGTGTGGATAACGAAATCGTCGCTAAAGCCATGAAAGTTATTGAAAAAGAACGCTTAGAATCACAAGGGTCTCCGAAAATAGAGGAAGTTGAGAGAGAAATAGATGGAAAATCCAATCGTCAAAAATGATGTTTTTGAAACCGAGATTATAACAATCGCAAATGATGGCTCGGGGGTTAGTAAGGATAAAGGCGTGACGGTATTTGTACCGAATACTGCGGTTGGTGATTTTGTCGAGGTGAAGGCAGTCAAAGTCACTAAATCGCTAATTTATGCACGACTTTTACGTGTGATTACATCTTCCCCAGATAGAATTGAGAATGATTGCCCTGCTTTTCCAGTTTGTGGAGGCTGTGAGTTTCGCCATATTTTTTATGAAGCAGAACTGCGTGCTAAAGAAAGTTTTATTCGTGATGCGTTCAAACGAATTGGCAAACTATCACCAAAATTTTTGCCAATTGTAGGTTCAGAAAAAAATGAGCGTTATCGTAATAAAGCTCAGTATCCGATTGGTAAAGATGTTAATGATAAAGCGATTTCAGGTTTTTACGCTACACGGAGTCATCGAATCGTGCCGTGTCATGACTGTAAGCTCCAACCTGAAATTTTTAGTGAAATCAAAAATTTTATAGTAGATTATATTCGTGTGAATCACCTGTCTGTTTATGACGAAATGGCACATCATGGAGTACTTAGGCATCTTTGTTTGCGAAAGGGTGAGCGTTCAGGAGAGATTAATGTCTGTATAGTTGCACGTCGTAAAATTCCTGAACTTTCAAAATTAGCTCATATAATCATAAAAGAATTTCCGTCTGTAAAAGGCGTGGTATTAGATTTGAACAGCGAAAAAACAAACAACGTTTTTGGAGAAAAGAAACAAGTGATATTGGCGGGTGCTGAAAACATTATTGATACTATGTGTGATGTAGAAGTGATTATTTCGCCACGTTCGTTCTACCAAGTCAATACCCCAGCTGCTGAAATTATGTATGGAATAATCGCCGATTTCGCACAACACGAAGGTAAAACTGTTCTTGATTTATATTGTGGAATTGGCACAATCGGGTTGATGTTGGCGAAAAAAGCAAAAGAAGTGATTGGCGTTGAACTCCAAAAAGCATCAATCAAAAATGCCCTCCCCAATGCCGAACAAAACGGAATCAGTAACGTGAGGTTTATTTGTTCTGACGCTAAAGAATTAGAAGAAGTTTCGGCAGTAAAAATCGATATAGTAATACTTGACCCAGCAAGAAAGGGTTGTGAACCAGAAGTTTTGCATAAAATCGCAGAATTATCACCCGAGCGAATTGTCATGGCTTCTTGCGAGCCTGCTACTGCCGCACGTGATTGTAAGCTATTAGCAGAACTCGGTTACAAAACAACGCGTGTGGCAGGAGTAGACCTATTTCCGCGCACACGCCACGTTGAGTGTGTGGCAGAACTCATAAGAGCTGATTCTTAACCAGCTCTTAGTTATAATCAATCAGTTTAATAATACTTGAGTATACAAATATCAAGCACGAGTTACAAAACTCGTGCTTTGATTTTCGATATTGGGTATGGTCGCTTAACATTAATTAAGAGGAAATCTATTCAGTTTCATAACGATAATCAAGCGTGCTGAATTTAGTGTACCTACCATCCCAATGAAGATTAACAGTTCCAGTTTCACCTTGGCGGTTTTTAGCGATTATACATTCGCTAAGATATGGTTTATCAAACTCCTTATTATAATAATGCTCACGATACATAAACATTACTATATCAGCGTCTTGCTCAATTGAACCAGATTCACGTAGGTCTGATAACATCGGGCGTTTATCACTACGAGATTCTACCCCACGTGCTAATTGCGATAACACGATTACAGGTACATTTAAGTCTTTTGCCATAAGTTTTAAATTTCGTGTGATTTCACTGATTTCTGCTACACGATTACCGTCAGAGCGCCCAGTTGACATTAGCTGTAAGTAGTCGATTACAATTAGCCCTAAATTTTTTAGTCGCCTGAGTTTTGCTTTCATTTCCCCAATTGAAGCGTTTGCACCGTCATCAATATATATTTTTAGAGGTGACAATACTGCCACACCCTCTCTAATGCTGTTCCAGCCGTCGGGGTCGATTTGCCCAGTACGCATCTGGTCAGTTGTAATGTTAGATTCGCCAGAGATAATTCGCGAGACCAGCTGTTCGCGCGACATTTCGAGGGAAAAAATCACAACTTCTTTCTCAGGGCTTTGCTTAGCGGCACCTACTGCCATGTTGATTGCAAACGATGTCTTACCCATACTCGGTCTACCAGCGATTATGATTAAGTCAGACGGGTTAAGCCCGAAGATGTATCTGTCTAAGTCTGAAAACGAACTTGGCATTACGCCTTCATTTTGTAAATCTGGATTGGCACAAACTGCCTCAAGCTCCTTGAGTTTTTCTTGAATGACTGACTGGATATGAACTAACCCACCAAGTTCACGTGAATCGCGCAGGTCATAAATCATTTTTTCGGCAGCATCTATGATTTGTTTAGGATGTTCACTACCAGTTACAGTCATATCAAAAATATCACGACAAGCATACATAAGCGAACGGAGCATATGTTTTTCAGTGATGATGTTAGCATACGCCGTAATCCCCGAAGGATTTACCACCAACTCAGCGAGTTTTAGTAGATACGAACGAGCCTCATCTTGATTGTCAAAGACTTTTTCGCTAACCGAACTTTCAATTACTGTAACAAGGTCAATCGGTTTACTTCCGATAAACATATTGTACATTACCGAAAAAAGCTGATTATGTAACCCTACATGAAAGTGTTCAGGACGCAAAAAATCAGCGACACGTGTGATTGACGACGAGTCGATAACAATAGTCCCGAGTACGGTTTGTTCCGCATCAAGGCTGTATGGTAGGGTAGAATTGTTAATTTCAATAGCCACTTTTCACCTCATTATTATTGAAAGTTCGGTTGTAATACCCCGACGCTTTGCGTCGGTTCCCTCGAGCGAAGCTAAGAGGGGTGCAGGGCTTGCCCTGCGGTGTTACCGAACATTTTTATTATTTATATCCTGTCGCTATATGGCAATGACTTTATATAGCTCTCCATGTATGCCCAATCAGGAGATTTTTCTTTATTAACGGGGAGTTTAATTATAGTTTGCTCGATACCTTGGGGGTTTGGTGTTCTTCCATAAGAATATTTATATTGATTCTGATTAAAAATAGTTGCCAAAAACAAACCAATATTTTTATTAATAGGGACATCTTTCTTAGGTTTGAATGTCCTTGCTCTATCCATTACCCAACATTCAGTAGGCTGATAAGTCGTAAACATTCCTCCCGCTTCGCCGCAACATACAATAGAGTTTTTAGGGCAATTAAAAGAATGATAATACCCATCAACCCCATTATTAAGTTTTGTTGATGTTATAACATTATAACAATAATCATTCGTTTGAAAGGTGAAATAATCCTTATTACGTACAATTCTACTTCCGCGTTTTACGGTAAAGAATTGCCCAATACGGAATTCACCCCATTCATTCGGGTTAAGCTGAAGATGTTTATTTTTAGTTACAGTTGTTGTTATAGATTTATGGTGCAAACTTTTAATATATCGTTCCATGAACTCCCAGTTTGGTGAATCATTATAATCAACAGGAAGTTTTATAAAACTTTTTTTCATTTTATCTAACGTCCATTTCCGTCCGTAGCTGAATCTAAACCAAATTCTCTTATTTTCACAGTCGTCACCTCATCAAACAGCGGTACTAATGAATCGGATTTTTTCAAAATTTCATTGTATGCCTTTTTTTCACATTCAATTATTTCGTGTACCAATTGTGGATTGCTGTTTATATCATACTTGCTCATCACGAACCTAACCTCACTATGATATGACCACCTGCTTCCATGGCTTCGCGCAAAGGACGAGATAAACTTCCATTCTGCTCCACTACCATGATACTGTTAATCAATCCACTCAAAAATCCAGCCGTAGTGCGCTATGTGTTTTTCTACTTCTTCAATCGTTAAGAACCAGTTATCAAAACCATTTCCTACTCCTGGCTCCAAGGTGTCAAAAAGAAGCAAATAATAGCCACCAGTTATTTTCGTGTCGTCTTCTATGCGGAAATACCAATTAGTATAATAACCGTTTAATATTTTCGCGTTTAAGTTTAACTTCATCACGGACACCTCAATTGATAAAACGAACATGATTGTTAGCAAGCACATTTCTGCTGGTGTCCAAAATTTCCAAATGGACATGAGGTACGGCAGGTGCGTGGCGTCCTAACAATGAATTTACGTCCATTCTAAATCTATATGTGAATTCCCCAACAGTGTTTTCAAAAACACCGCTTCCCTTTCTGCCGATTTCTCGATATCCAGGACCAAGTGCCTCTATTCCAAGGTCAATTGCTTCGCTTGATGATAGTGTATGTCGGCTGGTGATGTTTGGATTTCCATTGTTGTTCATGGCAGCATCTACTGTTTCATTTATAACATCATGAACACGTGGACTCGCATTTTGTGATGCACGGTTCACTGGAGCAGAACCAACCCCCGTATTCGCCCCACCAGAAGTCCCGCTCGAAATCGCCCGTCCAGAATTCGGCGTTGGAGTCGCATTCGATGCCCTTACAACCCCGCTCGGCGTAGCATTGTTCGCATTTCTGCTTGCAACTCTCACACCATCGGCGATATTCGAGCTTTGACGTACTCCAGTAGCCGCCACTGAAACCGCATTGTTGCTTGCTCGCACTGTGGCGTATGATTTATAATCTGCCTATTAAACATTATACCACAACTCGTCCTGTTTTTCAAGCTACTATAATCAAACCACTTGCAAAAGGTTTAATAATGTGATATAATATAATCATGAGTTATGATATAAAATTACGCCGCCGAGCAATAGAATTGGATTGTACTGTTAAAAGTAGACACAAAATAACACCTCAATTTAAAACCATCTGCTCTTTTTCGTTGGGCGAAGTCTGCGTCGTATAAAAAATTACAGTTACCACTCGTTTAACTGCACGTACACGAAAATCGACTCGGCTCTTGAATGCTATCGCTTGAAAATCAAGGAAAGCGAACTTGAAAGCCTGATTTTCACGCTTATTTCCAAACAAGCAGAGTTAATTTTGGGCTTTTCTTGTGATGAATTAGCTTCCAAACTGAACTCACAGTCCGATTATGAGTTGCAAATTCGGCAGTATATGGACGAAAAGCGACGTTTGTATGAGCGACTCGTTCTCGGCGAGATTGATGATGTTGTGTATCAGGAGCAAAAATCTGTCTGTGATGCTAAGTTAGCTGGGGTTAAGGGGCGGTATTCTGATTTGTCTACTCAAACTGCTCGGATGCAATCTGATAAAGCGAAAATCTCGGAATTGCAATCTGTCGCTAAGAATATTGTAGGCGAGAAATGTTTGACACGGGAGCTTGTCGAGGCTTTTTTTTGTGCAATATACACAAAAATCCCCCATTCCAGATTTTGCTCTGGAATGGGGGGGTTAGTTGTGTCAACATCGAGCTATCTTCC
>WRGW01000072.1 GCA_009786985.1 Oscillospiraceae bacterium | reverse complement strand
TTCCCCCGTCGGGGGTATCTCGACGGAAGCAGAACAAGAGTACCCCCCAGAGGGGGAATTCACTTCCCCCGTCGGGGGTATCTCGACGGAAGCAGAAGCAGAAGCCAACGCTTCTTTTAATATTTCTAAAACTTCCGTCTCGCACGAAACGTCGCTTACAGTCAACAGCTTTGAATAATTTATGCCCTTCAGTGCTTTGATACACCCATCATAATCCTTGCCGGACTGTGTTCCGAACATCACGATTTTGTTGGTGTGAGGAAGCTCGACAATTTGCGAAACGAGTGCTTTAATAGCATCTGGATTATGCGCCCCATCTACTATAACAAGCGGATTTTCGCTTAATCGCTGCATCCGTGCAAGAGGGCGTGCGTTTTCAAGGCTTTTATCAGTTGCAGTAACCCCGAGTAGTTTCAAAGCCGCAATTGCCACCGATTTATTACATTCAAGAAAGTGTGCGTGAGGGGTTTGGAGGTCGCCTAAAACCAGTTGTGAACCTTTGCGCTCTGCTGTATCGGATATAACTTTCATAGCATCAGCAAGCTGGGTAGGGTCAGTCACTACTGGAACGCCAGACCTTATGATTCCAGCTTTGTGAGTAGCGATTTCTTGGATTGTGTTCCCCAAAATTTCCATATGGTCAAACCCGATTTTGGTGATTACACTAAGTACTGGCTCAAACTCGATTCTAACATCAGTATTGGTGCAATCGTGTAGCCCACCGATTCCTGTTTCGATTACCGCATAGTCAACTTGTTGTTCTACAAAGTATTCGAGTGCGATTTTCCACAAAGTCTTAAAAAAACCAGTCTTACTAAGCTCTGACAAGTCGGGGATTTTGCTTAGCGGAATATGCTCATCGTTTACAGTAATCCTCTCAGTGATTTCGATGACGTGAGGGGAGGTAAATTTCCCGACACGGTAACCAGCATAAATCAATCCTCTTGCAATAAATGCACAAGTACTGCCCTTGCCGTTAGTTCCAGCTACATGGATATATTTAATTTTTTTCATACTCAAATCACCTTGCCTGATAGCAAAAATCCTTGCAATTCATCTTCGCTAATCACTGAAACACCCAGCCCCACCGCTTTGGTGAGTTTGCTACCCGCGTTTTCACCAGCTAAAAGATAACTTGTCTTTTTAGAAACCGAACCAGTGCATTTCCCACCGTGAGATTCTATTAACGCCTTGGCTTCATCACGGCTCATGCTTGAAAGCGTTCCAGTCACCACAAAAGTAAGCCCCTCTAATTTGTTGGACTTTGCGGAGGTGGTTTTATCAGCGTATTCCATACTAAGCCCACTTTGTTTTAGCTCATCTATGAGATTTAGCATAGACGGAATTCGCATTGCGGTGTGGACATTTTCGGCGAGAACCTCCCCAAAATGTTCGATGCTTTGAAAGCGTTCTAAATTAGCGGTTTTGATTGCTTCCATACTCTCCAATTCGTCGCATAAGAGAGTAGCAGAACGCCTGCCAATTCCTCTAATTCCAAGTGCGAACAACACCCTGTCAAGTGACTGAGATTTAGATTTTGTAATCGCATTTACTAAATTATCGGCAGACTTTTGTTTGAACCCCTCAAGCGTCAGCAAATCTGAAACGCTTAGTTTATACAAGTCAGCCACAGTTTGAACCAGTTTGTTTTGTACAAGTTGTTTTACAATTGCAGGACCTAACCCATCAATGTTCATGGCATCACGAGAAGCAAAATGTTCGATTGAACGCAAAATCTGTGCAGGGCATTTTGAGTTAATACAACGGATTGCCGCTTCTCCGTTGTCACGAACTGTTTTACCGCCACATTGCGGACAGATATTCGGGATTTGATAAGTCTGCAAGCTGTTACTATTAACTTTTACGACCTCTGGGATTATATCTCCAGCTTTGCGAACGATCGCGGTGCAACCAACGTTCACGCCAAGGCTGTCGATTAAATCTTGGTTATGCAGAGAAGCTCGTGTAACAGTAGTTCCCGCAAGCTCGACTGGTTTTAGAACCGCCACTGGTGTAAGCACACCAGTCCTCCCGATTTGGATTTCTATGCTTTCGATTATCGTTTCTTTTTCTTCTGGCGGATACTTGTAAGCAACCGCCCACTTGGGTTTGGATGACGTTTCGCCCAAAACCTCACGCATAGAAAAGTCGTCAACTTTTACGACTGCCCCATCAATATCATAAGGCAGATTATGACGATTTTCGCCGATTATACGAACACGTTCGATTACGCCATCGACATTGTCGAAAATTTGCACTTCAGGCACGATTTTGAAGCCCAGTTCTTCTAAAAATCTAAGCGACTGAATATGCGAACTTAGTACATCACCCTCCCACTCTAAAAATCTTTGAACATTGAACACAAATAAATCAAGTTCACGTTCAGCCGTGATTTTAGCTTGCTTTTGTCGCAAAGCACCGGCAGCTGCATTTCGAGGGTTTTTGCTGAGCTGTTCGCCACGTTCTTCTTGAATAGAAATCAGTTTCGCAAAACTCGATTGCGACATATAAACCTCACCACGGACGATTATGTCAACTGGTTTAGTCAATCTAAGTGGCATAGATTTGATTGTACGAAGGTTCGCCGTAACATCTTCGCCAATTAAGCCGTCTCCGCGAGTAGCACCTCGAACAAATTCGCCTTTGACGTATTCGAGCGACACCGACAAACCATCGATTTTAGATTCAACAGTATATGACGGAGCGTCTACCAATTTACGAACACGCTCATCAAAAGAACGCAGTTCGTTTTCATCAAAAACGTCCTCCAAACTCCCGAGTTTTACTGGGTGGTTAATTTTAGCGAAAGTACTCGAATCAGCTTCGCCCCCAACTCGCTGTGATGGCGAATTAGGGGTACAGAGTTCTGGAAAATCCGTCTCAAGCTCAACTAATCTCTGCATTTTAGCATCATAATCATAATCAGAAATCGTGGGGTTGTCTAAAACATAATAATTTCGATTATGTTCGTCGATTTTTGCAGACAGCTTGGCGTGTTCGATTATAGCTTGGTTTATATCCATGTTCACTCCTGCAATTCCACAATAGCATCTCGATAATAAGCCGCCGTCTCAAAATCTAAGACCTTGGCTGCTTCTTTCATGAGCTTAGTATACTTAGAAACAAGCTCTTTCTTTTCGGAAGGTGTGAGCTTTTTTTTAATTTTCAGAGACTTCTTGCCTTTACCAGTAGCCTTGTCAATTTCCTCGCGTTTAGTTATTTCGAGAACATCGCGGATTTCTTTAATAATCGTTTTAGGTGTAATGCCGTGTTCTTTGTTATACGCCATCTGGATTTCACGGCGGCGATTGGTTTCTCCGATTGCCGCTTCCATCGAACGTGTGACGACATCAGCATACATAATCACCTCACCATCAGCATTTCGAGCGGCTCTGCCTATTGTCTGAACTAATGAAGTTTCGCTTCTAAGAAAACCTTCCTTATCAGCATCAAGAATAACTACTAACGAAACTTCGGGCAGGTCTAACCCCTCCCGTAACAGATTTATTCCTACCAGAACATCAACCTCACCTAATCGCAGGTCACGAATGATTTCCATACGCTCCATCGTATCGATATCGTGATGCATATAGGTGACATTTATGTCAAATTTTTTAAGATAATGCGTTAAATCTTCCGCCATTTTTTTAGTTAGCGTTGTGATTAGCACACGTTCTTTAGGAGAACGCTCAACGCGTTTGTTGATTTCAGAAAGCAAGTCTTCAATTTGACCTTCGACTGGTTTTACCGTGATTACAGGGTCTAAAAGCCCAGTCGGGCGGATAATCTGTTCGGCGATGAAAGAGCTGTGTTCTTTCTCATAAGGCCCTGGAGTTGCCGACACATAAATCGCTTGATTTACTTTTGCAGTGAACTCAGAAAAATTCATAGGGCGATTGTCGTATGCTGATGGTAGGCGAAACCCATAGTCAATAAGGTTCTTTTTCCGACCAGCGTCCCCGCCGTACATTCCACGAACTTGAGGGAGGGTGACATGGCTTTCGTCTACCAGCAAAAGATAATCATCAGGGAAGTGGTCTAAAAGCGTAATCGGAGTACTCCCCGGTGGTCTGCCAGCCAAAATGCGTGAATAGTTTTCGATGCCTTTGCACATCCCTATTTCACGAAGCATTTCCATGTCATAGGTTGTACGCTCGGCAATTCGTTGAGCTTCAATCAAACGGTGATTGTTTGTGAACCACTCTACACGTTCGTGCATTTCTGCTTCGATTTCTTTTAATGCCTCTTCCAGCTTGTTCTCGTCAATAACATAATGAGTAGCAGGAAAAATCAAAACGTGCGACATTTGACATATGACGTTACCAGTCACCACCTCAATTTCTGAAATCCTATCAATTTCATCGCCAAAGAACTCAATGCGAATAGCTTTTTCGGTAGGGTTACTGGCAGGGAAAATTTCAAGAACATCTCCACGAACACGAAACTTATTTCGCACAAAGTTTACATCATTACGCTGATACTGAATTGCGACTAACTTTCGCATAACAGCATCGCGTGAAATTTCCATGCTTTTTCGCAAAGACACTACGTTAGAACGATATTCCTCAACTCCACCCATGCTGAATATACATGAAACACTGGCAACTATAATTACATCACGGCGTTCGGCCAATGAAAACGTCGCCGAGTGGCGAAGTCTATCGATTTCGTCGTTAATTGCACTGTCTTTTTCGATGAACGTATCCGTTCCGGGAATATATGCTTCTGGCTGATAATAATCGTAATAGCTCACGAAATATTCAACAGCGTTGTCCGGAAAAAACTCCTTAAACTCACCACAAAGCTGTGCGGCGAGGATTTTGTTATGAGCTAAAACCAGAGTAGGGCGATTAAGTTCAGCGATGATGTTTGCCATAGTAAAAGTTTTACCCGAACCAGTAACGCCCATTAGAGATTGTGCTTTTGAACCAGAAATAACCCCATCGGTCAACGCACGAATAGCGGCAGGCTGATCTCCCATGGGATTAAACGGAGCAGTTAGCTTGAACTTATTTTCCATGTTAGAACAACCTTTCTGAAATATTGCTCAAAATATGCCTGTTTAAGAGCTGTTGTCAACTAGCCAATACCTGTGTCCAGAAATTATCGAAAGTAGCCACAAACTCACCTAAATGGGAAAGTGTTTCTGCATTAGCAAGAACATCTTCAGATGGCCAGTAGACTGGGTCGTTTCGTTTATCGTCAGAGAGCAGTTCAAACGCCGACATATTAGAAACACTATATCGAGTAAACTCAGCGTTCATACGAGCTATATCAGGGCGTAGGAGGAAGTTTATAAAGGTTTCAGTTTCAGCCTGATTGCGCGATGTGTTTGGAATAACCATAGAGTCATACCACTGCATTCCACCTTCTTTTGGAACGGTGAATCGCAAGTCAGGATTATACTGAATTGCCCAAATTGCATAGCCATTATAAATCGCCGCCATTGCCCCTTCTTCTGCAATCATCTTATTCATACCATCAGTTGCGACGTATGCTTGAACTAAAGGGCGTTGTTCGATTAACGAATCGCGCGCACGTTCTAATTCCGATATATCAGTAGAGTTAGCAGAGTAACCCAATCGCTGTAACGCAACTACAAATGACTCTCGTGCGATATCATACATAAAGATATTTTGGCTAAACCGCTCGTCCCACAAAATCTCCCAGCTATCGACAGTTTCATTCTCGAAATCAAAGCCTAAATCTTCGAGCATTTGTGGGTTATATAAAATCCCAAAAGTCCCCCACATATACGGAACGCTGTAAAGGTCATCAGGGTCATACTGAAGCCCTCTAAACCGTTCGCCGAGGTATGAAACGTTCGGGATATTATCCCAGTTAATGCGGTTTAGCATTTCTTCAGAAATCATGCGTTCTATCATATAATCTGATGGAAAGACCAAGTCAAATTCAGCTGCACCACGTGACAGGACTGTATGCAGACTCTCGTTATCGACAAAATAAGCATAATCAACACGGATGTGTGGATACTCTGCTTCAAAAAGCCCGATTACATCAGGGTGGATATAATCGTTCCAGTTGCGAACAATTATGGTGGTTTGCCCATCTTCTCTGCTGGTTTCGCTATTTCCACAACCTGTGAAAATAAGCGTGAATATCATTGCCATAATACAAACTATTAAACCGTAACAAAACGCTTGAGTTTTATTGCGGGGCAATAGTGCCGTTGTTTTTTTGAATGTTTTCATATTTCGAGTACTCCTTCATTATTATCATCTTGAACATTCTTTTTAGTTTTTTTGTCAATTGCGTTTATAACGTAAAGTAAAAACATTACGACAATAAACATAATCGTCGAAAGTGCGTTAATTGACGGGTTGACACCTCGTCGTGCCTGCGAGAAAATCAGAATTGAAAGATTAGTCGTTGCCCCTGCTGTAAACGTGCTGACTACTACATCATCAATCGACAAAGTAAACGCAATCATAGCCGCAGAAATAATCCCTGGTTTTAGTTGAGGCAACATAGTCTTCCGAAACGCTGTGAACGGTGATGCCCCTAAATCCATTGCGGCTTCATAAATGCGTTCATCAATCCGACTAAGCCGAGGCAATACCGACATCACAACATACGGTACATTAAAGGCAATGTGCGATAAAAGCAGAGTTTGAAATCCCATATTAAACCCTATTTCACGCAATCGAAAAGTGTTTATAAAAAAAACAAACGACACCATAAGCGACACGCCGAGAATGATTTCAGGACTCGACATAGAAAGCCGTGTAAAACCAAGCAATGTTTTTTCCTGAACCGTATCAAGTTTTTTACGAGTGCTTCTAAGCCTATGAATGGCAATCGCCGCCATCGTTCCGATTATTACTGCAAACACAGTCGAAAGTATACCGACTATTAGTGTGGTGGTGAGTGCGTCTGCGATTCGTGGGTTATTAAATAGCTCTCTATACCAATCGAACGTAAACCCAGTCCAACGTACACGCGAACGCGACTCATTAAACGAAAATACAACCAAAACCATAATCGGGGCATAAAGAAAAAACAACATAAGCCCGATATAAGCATATTTTAACGCTTTTTTCATTAACGCTTCTCCTTATGGATTATTAATTTCCAGCACGACGACCAATCAGCGAAAACAACCCGATTGAAATCAAAACAGTCACCATCAAAATTACTGATAAAGCCGACGCAAACTCCCAGTTGCTTGCTGTCATGAACTCACGTTCGATTACGTTTCCAATCAAAAACACACGACCACCGCCGAGTAGGTCAGAAATCACAAAAGTCGAAACCGCTGGCATAAACACCATAGTCGCCCCAGAAATCACCCCCGGTAAACTAAGCGGAAAAATCACCCTAAAAAAAACTTTGACTGGATTCGCCCCCAAATCCTTAGCCGCTTCGATTACTTTTGTGTCCATATTTTTAAGAACGGTGTAAATCGGTAAAATCATAAACGGAATAAAATTATAAACCATCCCGAGCATGACCGCTTCCTCGGTGTTAATCATAGCAAGCGGAGCGATACCGAAACGCTCTAAAATTGAATTTATTACACCGTTGTTTTCGAGAATAGTCATCCACGCATACGTCCGTAACAGGAAATTCATCCACATCGGCATCAAAAACAAAAATATGATGAAACCTTTTTGTTCAAAATCTTTACTAGCTAAAATATAACCCGCCGGATATCCGAGGACGAGGCAAATCACAGTACAAATCACTGCCAATCGAATAGAACGCCAGAACACGTTTAGAAACAGCGGCTCAAACACACGTGCATAATTGTCTAAACCCAAACCTTCTGGGGTGTTTAGGCTGTAGTACACGATAAAAAACATCGGAATTGCGATAAACGCAATCACCCAGATTAAATACGGATATGCGAATAGTTTTTTCGGCAATCTTTTGTCCTCACTTTCGATTATTTTTTCTATATTGTGGTTGTCTCTTGAACTATAGTCGGTTAAATCGAGAATGGGCGAAGGATTTTCGAGGATATTTTTCGTCAGACAAGGCAGTTTTGCCCTATCAAGCAGGCAAAGCCTGCTCTCATGGGCTTTGTGCAAATATCCGTTGATATTTAAGAAATTTTCAACGCAGTATGGCGGAAAATAGACCGACAAGACAAGCCTATTCTTGATTTAATCGACTATAGTATTCAGTGGCACAAAAAAGTTCGGTAAAAACCGAACTTTTTTATAATCTGAAAGCAAGACAAGAGCGGAGGTGTCGGCAGAGCCGCCCCTCCAGCTCTTGTTTTGCTTGCCGTCGTCGAGCTTCGGGGTCGGCAGAGCCGCCCCTCCAGCTCTTGTTTTGCTTGCCGTCGTCGAGCTTCGGGGTCGGCAGAGCCGCCCCTCCAGCTCTTGTTTTGCTTATCTCTTCGAGAACTGTGGTGCTCTTCTCGCTTTTTTAAGACCGTATTTTTTACGCTCTTTCATACGAGGGTCACGAGTTAGGAATCCAGCTTTTTTCAATACAGGGCGAAGTTCTTCACTATATTGCAACAAAGCACGTGCCACTCCGTGGCGAATTGCACCCGCTTGACCAGTTACTCCACCGCCCGCTACTGTGCATACTATGTCGAATTTTTCAACAGTTCCAGTAAGTGCAAGAGGCTGACGTGCAATTAGTTTTAGCGTGTCAAGCCCAAAATAATCTTCAATATCACGGTTATTTACTTTAATCGAACCGCTACCTGGGTATACACGCACACGTGCTACCGAGTTTTTCCTTCTGCCAGTTCCGTAATAGAACGGTTTAGCATTATAGTTTACTGCTGACATTATGCGTCACCTCCCCAAATTTCTGGTTTTTGAGCTGCGTTGTTATGCTGGTCATCGCGATAAACACGAAGCCTTGTTGCGGCTTTACGACCAAGCGTTGTGTTAGGGAGCATTCCGTTCACTGCTAACGACATAGCTTTATCTGGTTTTTCTTCCATTAGCCTATCATAGCGAATTTCTTTCAAGTTACCAATCCAGCCTGTGTGCCAGCGATAAAATTTCTTTTTGAGTTTATCACCAGTGAGTACCGCATCTTTACAATTAACGATAATCACATGGTCACCACAATCACAGTGTGGTGCGTATATTGGTTTGTGTTTTCCACGAAGCAGTGTAGCTGCTTCAGTAGCAACACGCCCGAGCGGTTTTCCTGCGGCATCAATGATATACCACTTACGCTGGACTTCGTTTGCCTTAGGCATAAACGTGTTTGACATTTTGGCTTTCCTCTTTCTTTAATTAAAATTTATCTATTTATTATATTGCTATTATTACGCAACGAACTTTTCTAACTCTTCTAAAACATTTTCATATTCAATTACCTCAACACATAAAGCCCATCATTTCACTTGCAAAAGCTATTATACCGCAAACACAACCTCATGTCAACCGAATTTTGGGCAAAAAATCGAATATATCTCGACTTTTTGCCCAAAATCTCTTGTTTTCGCCCGAAATCGCCGTCACACCTTCCAAATTTCATTGGCGTATTCTTTGATTGTGCGGTCGCTCGAGAAGAACCCTGCATTAGCGATATTGTATAGACACATTTTAGCCCATTCTTCACGGTTTTGATACGCTCGATTGGCTTTGATTTTAGTTTCTACATAATCCTCAAAGTCGAGTAGCAGATAGTAGTGGTCTGGGTTACCGTAAGACGCAGGCCCAATAATCGCCGAGTGGAGTTCTTTGAAGAAAAACCCGCTTTCATCGACAAAAGTTCCATCGATTAACGTATCAAGAACTCGTTTAATACGAGGGTTGTTTTCGTAGAGTTCGCGTGGGTTATAAGTGTCGGCAATTTTTTCAATATCTTCCACTTTTGCCCCAAAGATAAAGTTATTTTCTTCGCCTGCTTTTTCAACTATTTCGACGTTAGCGCCATCGTAAGTCCCAAGCGTTACCGCACCATTAAGCATAAGTTTCATATTACCAGTTCCGCTCGCTTCAGTCCCTGCTGTAGAAATCTGCTCAGAAATATCGCAAGCCGGAATCAGCTTTTCGGCATAAGACACGTTGTAATTTTGCACGAACAGGATTTTTAGTTTTCCACCGACTTCAGGGTCATTATTCACAAGCCCAGCTATTTCGTTTAAGAACTTGATAATCGCCTTTGCACGAACATATCCAGGAGCAGCTTTTGCACCGAACATGAAAGTCATCGGAGCAAAATCCTCACGGTTGATTCGCCCGTCTTTAAGTCCAAAATAAATATCCAAAATTGACATAGCGTTTAAAAGCTGGCGTTTGTATTCATGCAAGCGTTTGATTTGTATATCAAAGATGCTGTCCACATCAAGCTCCACTCCATATTCGTGGAATTTGACGTGCCATGAAAGCTGTTCTTTTTTTGCACGCTTGATGTCGTTTAGTTTCTTGAGTGCTGCACTATCATTAGCGAACTTTTCTAATTTTTTGAGTTCATTTAAGTCAATCAGCCATTTATTTCCGATTTTTTCCGTAATAAATGCTGACAGTTCAGGGTTACACAAACCTAACCAACGGCGTTGAGTAATCCCGTTAGTTTTATTGATAAAACGTTTCGGATATAGCTGATACCACTCATTCAATGCGGTTGACTTTAGTAATTCAGTATGCAGTGCCGCTACACCGTTGGTTGTATGAGTGCCGAAAATCGCCATCCGTGCCATATGAATAGTGTCTTTTTCGATGATGTTGTATTTCTCCCACTCCGCCTCATCAAGCCCTTTAGTGAATAGCGTATGACGCAGTTCATTTTGAACCATTACAACATAAGGATAGATTTCTGGCATAACCGAGCAAAACAACTCAACCGACCATTTTTCGAGAGCTTCAGGGAGCAAGGTGTGATTGGTATAAGAAAGCGTTTCACGTGCGATTTCAAAAGCCTCAGCGAAAGTAAGGTTCTCAAGAATTAAAAGGCGAATAAGTTCAGCAACTGCGACTGCTGGGTGAGTATCGTTTAGCTGAATCGCATAATTCTTTGCGAACGCTGTAAAGTCTGGTTTACTCTCTGATTTTTCACTATGACTCATTTTATAATCACGAATCATGCTCTGTAAAGACGCACTCGTAAAAAAGTATTGTTGCTTTAGTCTGAGGCGTTTGCCATCGTCACTGTCATCGTTTGGATAGAGTACACAGGAAATAGCTTCCGCTTCATTGCAGGCACGAAATGCCCCCGAATAATCCTGATTGCTGAATGCTTCAAAATCGAACTCTTGTCCACCGATTGGTTCTGATTGCCATAATCTTAGGCGATTAATCGTTGGTGCAGAATCTCCAGAACAAAAGCCGATTACTGGCATATCATAAGGAACTGCCCATACCGACTGGTTCTTGAAATCGATTCGCACCCGTTCTTCTTCGCGGCGAATGCTCCATGGGTCGCCAAAACTTGTCCAGTCATCCGGAATTTCGTTTTGGAAACCTTTGTCGAAATATTGCTTAAATAATCCGTAGCGGTATCGGATTCCGTAACCATCGAGCGGGATTCCGTGAGTTGCCGCAGAATCGAGAAAACAAGCGGCGAGCCTGCCCAGCCCTCCGTTACCAAGAGCGCAGTCTTCAATTTGTTCAAACATATTCGGGTCTAACCCTTGGTGTTCAAACACTTTGCGAGTATCTTCCAAAAGCCCTAAGTTAAACATATTTGAATAAACCATTCTACCAATCAAAAATTCCATTGACAGGTATGATGCACGTTTTCCGGTTTTTTGGTTGTTCATACACGTTAAGTGAGGGACAATATCCTCCATCACCGCAGTTGAGATGACGTTGTACAAAGTCTTCGCTGATTTGTCTTCAGAGTGTAATGAATGTAGAATATGTTCGAGCTTTTCTTTGTAACCCCCACAATTATTTTCTTTGTAACCCCCACAATTAGAGTTATCATAGTTTGGCATAATTTAAAATTCCCCTTAATATTATATTATTCAACGGTCCCATACAGGACATTATACCATAAAAATTTAAATATGTCAAGCCAAATAAAGCCGAAGCACAGCTCCGTCTTTATTTTGCTCTTGTTTGCTATTTTACCACATCTTAAACCAAAAGTCAAGCAAAATCAAGTTTTTTATGGTAATTTAAGTCTAAATTTCTGTAAAGTTAATGATTTCCGTAGAGATTTAGGCAAAAAAAATACAAAAACACTTGTAATTCTTGAAAATTTGTTGTATAATAGAAATTGAAAATCACTTAATCGTCTTAAGGACTTGAAATGGTTCTGGGAATAAACTTGGAAAGAAGGGCTGCGAATCATGGATAAAACAATGGCGTTTACATCGGTTCACCGCGAACGCGAAACCGAAATGAAAGACATCCTCACCACCGTGTATGAGTCGCTTCAAGAAAAAGGCTATAACCCGATTAATCAAATAGTAGGGTATATCCTGTCTGAAGACCCGACATACATAACCACGTATAATAATGCAAGAAGCTTGATTCGTCACGTAGACCGTGATGAATTATTGCAGATTCTTGTCAAAAAATATCTAGAGAGTTAGAATAGACCTCCTCGGGGATTAACTACGAGTGGGTCTACGGGCGAAATTTACGCCAGACGAAGCAAAATTTGCCCTATCAAGCAGGCAAAGCCTGCTCTCACGGGCTTCGCAGTTGGCTTTGTGCCAAATCAAGAAATTTTAACGAAATATGGCGTAAATTTTGTCAAAAAACCGCCGTGTGTTAATTTCCGAGGAGGTCTAATAGGTGTACGTAGGAATAGATGTAGGCGGGACAAACATTGCGTGTGGAATTGTTGATGCAAGTGGAAAAATCCTGCATAGAGAGTCAATCAAAACGGAGAGCGAAAAAGGCTATTCGGTTTTAGTTAAAAATATTGCACAACTGGTCAAGCATACCCTCAAAAAAGCGGG
This sequence comes from Oscillospiraceae bacterium, assembly GCA_009786985.1. Lineage (GTDB taxonomy): Bacteria > Bacillota > Clostridia > Oscillospirales > Ruminococcaceae > Ruminiclostridium_E. The sequence continues at coordinate 3,549 of WRGW01000072.1, read as the reverse complement.
TGTGCTTGAAAGTGATGTTTTGCGAATCGGAGTGGGATGCCCTGGCTGTTGCAACAAAGAAAACGGAATTGTTGAGCTTTGTATCAACCTAAACTGGCGTAACGTTCCCCTCGTGAAAGATTTGTCTGAACTGACTGGAATCACCAATATAACAATCGAAAATGATGCTAATGCCGCCGCATACGGCGAATTTGTAGCAGGTGCCGCTAAAGGTAGCAATTCGGCAGTGGTGATTACGCTCGGAACTGGGGTTGGTTCTGGCATTATTATTGACAAAAAACTGCTCCATGGTATGAATTTTGCGGGTGGTGAAATAGGTCATATGGTTCTTGAAGTAAGTGCTGACGAACAAGGTGACGATATCTGTGGTTGTGGAAGGTATGGATGTTTTGAGAGCTTTTCATCAGCAACGGCGTTGGTGAAAATGACCACAATCGCTATGGAAAACGACCCATCATCAGAAATGCACAGGCTGGCTGGCGAATACGGAAAAATCAGTGCACGAACTGCGTGGCAGGCTCAAAGGCTCGGTGATAAAGCTGGGTCTGAAGTTGTGGAGAAGTACATCAAATACTTAGCGGCAGGGATTACTAATGTCATCAACATATTTCAGCCAGACATAGTCTGCATAGGCGGTGGTGTCTGCAACGAGGGCGACCCGCTCCTGCTCCCGCTAAGAGAAGCAGTTGCAAAGCAGGTATATTCTCGAGATAATGCCTCAAACAAGAACACACAGATTGCGATTTGCAAACTGGGCAACGAAGCTGGAATTATCGGAGCGGCACTCTGCCAGTGATTCCTTAGCTTTACCTGTTTAACAGAGCTAAGAATCACTAACACCTACCTAAATAATTTAAAAAATCGAAAAAATTTGCGAAAAATGCTTGACAAAATGATTTTTATCTGATATAATAGTTACGGTTATGTAAATGATGGGCTATCGCCAAGTGGTAAGGCACCAGACTTTGACTCTGGCATTCTCAGGTTCAAATCCTGATAGCCCAATTCCGCAATCTCGCTCTATGAGTGGGATTGCGGTTTTATTTTGCCTCAAAATCGGGCATTTGATACTTGAATGATACTTATTGTAACCTATCACAACCTACGCTAACTCGTCAAAACCTATGCTGACTCGCATTTTTCGCCATCGCCCGTCCTGTGGGATTCCAACGCCGTCGCAATCGCTCCTGTGGCTATCGCCTGCGCTTTTTGGAACGAATGCAAGTACAAATTCATTGTCGTACTTGGAACTGAATGTCCGAGAACTCCCGAAACTGTGCGGACAAATATTTATTTCCCGATTCAGTCAATATATATGTGGTACAAGCATATGATTGAAACGTATGGTTGATTGGTGAATTAAAATAAATTTGTGAGGTAAATAATATGTCTGCATTTGAAGATGTGGACGTGAAAAGCATAGGAAGAGCGGAGGTGTCGGTGGCTTTGCCGCCGAGCAGTCCGCTTGACAAAACAACTTCTGATGAAGTGGAGTACATAAAAATCGGGAATACAATGTTCAAAGTTATGTCATATTATTCTGATAAACGAACGTATGAGGACATTGTCAAAAGTGCTTTGTTGCGTGAAATGGAAAACAATTCGTAGCCCCGAAAGTCGAATATAGCTTGCATTTCATGCGGATTCATGGTATAAGAACCGCACGCCGTTAGCGACAGCATAGCTGTCGACGGCTGAGCGAACCTTGAATCATAAATCAATTTGCCTTTGGCAAATTTTAGCGGCTAAACCCGCTTGCATTTCATGCGGATTCATGGTATAATGAAAAGGCAACTAACCCGCTTGTTGCCTCGGATTTAAGGAGGTTGTAGTGAAAAGGCAACAAAGCAACATGGCGGCAATATATCTCCGCCTAAGCCGTGACGACGGCGGCGATGCTGAATCCAACAGTATCGCAAATCAACGTGAGATGTTACTCAATTATTGCAAGCAGAACCAATTAGCAATTTACGGTGAATATGTAGATGACGGAGTCAGCGGATTAACTTTCGAGCGTAACGGATTTAAACAAATGATTAGCGACATAGAAAACAGCAAGGTTGGTGCGGTAGTATGTAAAGACCTAAGCCGACTCGGACGGAATAATGCTTTAGTCGCTTACTACACTGAAATCTACTTCTTGGAAAACAATGTGCGTTTTATCGCAGTGAACGACAATATCGACAGTGCGGTCGGCGAAAACGAAATTATGGGGTTCAAAAGTGTTATAAACGAATTTTACGCACGAGATATTTCCAAAAAAATCCGCTCGGTAAAATCTGTACTGCAACAAAAAGGCAAACGCACAGGAGGGCAACCGCCGCTCGGTTATATGCCCGACTCACTTGACAAAAACCACTACGTCATTGACCCCGAAAACGCACCGCTTGTTCTGCGAATGTTTAATATGGCGGCAGAAGGTGCAAGTATCCATTCAATTGCACGGACTTTTACGGAAGAGGGAATCCTTTCTCCACGTGATATACAGCAAGGGAGCGACACAGGTGTTGAGTGGAGTGTTACGAGTGTGGGCAGAATGTTGAAAAACAAAGTCTATCTCGGGTGCATGGTTTACAACACGCATTATAAGCCATCGTTTAAGTCGAGCAAAGTAATCAAAGTCGATGAGGCAGATTGGATTGTTGTTCCCGACAGACACGAGCCTTTGATTAAACAGGAACTTTTCGACTTGGTGCAAAAGAGAATCGGTGTCAAAAAACGCAAGCCGAAACTCGACTTTGACAATGTTTTTGTTGGAATCGTAAAGTGCTATGACTGCGGAAACAATATGAGCCTCGGCAGAGACAGCCGAAAGGGAGACCGCATATTTTTTCTCAATTGCCATCGCTATAGGCAGTTTAGCAAAGAGAAAAGATGCACCATGCACTACATCAACTATGAGTTTCTGTACGAGTTGGTACTTAAATCAATTCAGCAAAACATTACAGTGGTGAACGCAAACGAGCAACGCCAAGAGCAATTCATACAAGCTTTTATTCGTGAGGCGGTTGCCAAAACGAGTGTGAAGTTTCAAAACTCGGATGAGGCGAACTTCGACAGACTTACCCGCCGAAAAGACGAACTCGACAAAATCATACAGAAGCTTTTCGAGAGCAGTGCGGTGCAGAGTTTATCTTCAGATGCGTTTCATGAAATGTTGGCGAAATACGACAAAGAACGAACCGAGGTGCTTACACAGCTCGGCGAACTCAAAACAAGGCTTTCCGAAAAGACGGACGATGGTTGCGATTATCGGCGATTCTTTGAACTCATAAAGAAATATCGTGGCGAGGAAAAGTTGACTGCTACAATGGTAAATGAACTAATAGAAAAAATCGTGGTTCATGAATCGAATGGGTGCAGAAAGAACCGAGAACAGCAAGTGGATATTTATTATCGGTTTGCTAAAAACGGACTCACGGGGCTTGGTCTTTAGCGAATCAAGGCGGGTTTCCAGCCGCAGATGAGGGGGTTTGGGGCGTAGCCCCATTTGAAAACGCCCTCGAAAATTAGGCAAATTAACCTTCCTTATAACAAGCCACTTTGGAG
>WRGW01000071.1 GCA_009786985.1 Oscillospiraceae bacterium | reverse complement strand
TTTTGTTTTTCTTTTTTATGATATCTTTTCTCCTTTTCATTTCATTATATCACGAAAACCTCAAACCTGTCCAGTTAAGTATAACCGATTCACAATAAGAAAAGCCCTCTTGTCGGTGACAGGAGAGCGTTCGTCTATGTATGGGCGAGGGAATTTGCGGAAAATGTCATACAATCAAAACGCAAGCGTCACGGGCTTAGAATGACCATTATTTGCGAACTGCACAATATGGACTTAAATCTGGCAATTGCTTAGCGTTTATCGCATTTTATAATTTTCGGACAGGTCTATTGGAGCGCTAGAAGTAGAAGACATTGCACGTCTTTCTGATGAGGAGTATTTCTACGCAAGAATAGTATGGCAAAAAATCGGTAAATCGCTTGACAAATTTTAGATATGGTGCTATAATGTTAATATACGAACCACAGAACGAACGGAGGTACATTATAAAAAAACTTACAGCAATTCTACTAACAGTGACTATATTCATATCGCTAATAGCTGGAATATTCGCTGAAAACACCGAGCAGGAGTATGCCGACATAGCCGATGCCCTTGCGGTATTGCGGGATTTAGTCGGGCTCCAGAACGATGCTTGTGTTGATTCAACCATGTTTGGCAAATCGCTTCCGAATGACAACAATCAGCGGGAGGGTTGCAACTGTACAGTCAGCGTTGACATCGGGAACCCTGGTGGTGGCAGCACGGAAGTCAAGTTCATCGTGTGCCTTGCATACGGAATCACACCAGAGGATGCAGACGAAATGGCAGAATATGCACCAGGACGGATTGTGTTCGCTGATGCGTGTTTTGATAACTCGGAGCAGAAAAGTAATGTGCGGTTGACGCTTAAAGATAAAGGAATCGCCATAAAGGCGTTGTAGGGGAGGGGTATGTAATGCAAGTAGCCCCCTGGCACGATTGAATGGGAGTGAAGGTTTGAATAAAGCTAAATATAATAAATCGCAAAAAAAGCGCGAAAGCTATACTATGGTAGTAGGGTGTGGTCGATTGGGTGCAAACCTTGCTAACACACTCTCTGACATCGGAGAGGGTGTAGTGGTGATTGATAAAAACCAAGAATCATTCAGAAAACTTTCACCATCATTCGGCGGAATCGCTTTGGAAGGTGATGCGTCTAATATGACTGTTCTTGAACACGCAGATATAAATAGAGCTACTGCTGTAATATCCTTGACAAACAACGACAATACCAACATCATGGTAGCACAGTTAGCAAAGGAAATGTTCGGTATAGAACAAGTAATTGCACGACTTTATGACCCTGAATGTGAGTGTGTTTATGAAGAATTCGGAATTAGCACAATCTGCCCCGCAGTGCTTTCTATGAAAGAAATCGATAAACTATTACCAACGATTCCGTTAGGGCATTTGGAAGAGGCAATCCAAGAAGACAAAGGTGACAAGGCATGAAAAAACGAGTATTCTTAATCGGCGGGTTCAATAAAACACGAACTCTTGCTGATTCTCTCTTAAAAAAAGGCTATGAAGTAACAGCAATCAACGCCGATAGAAACAAATGTGAAGTCTTAGCTCAAAAAAAACAGCTTAATGTATTTTGTGGCGACGGTTCAAAACCGTTTGTTTTGGAAGATGCAGATGCGTATAACGCCGATATAGCAATCGCTCTAAGCGAACGCGATGAGGACAATCTCGTAACGTGCGAGCTGTGTAAGAAAAAGTTCAACGTCAAAAAAACTGTCTCACTCGTTTCGGACGCTAAGAAGACCAATTTCTTTTATAAAATGGGGATAGATTCTGTATTTTGTGCCGTTTCGGCCATTGCTGGAATTATCGAACAACACGCTCTCTTAGAGGAAATGTCAACTTTAGCAACATTAAGCCAAGGGCGTGTTAGAATCACGCAAATCGAAATTGCAAAATCAGCACCTGTTGTCAATAAAAAACTGATGGAACTCAAACTACCACACGGAGTCATAATCGGGTGTGTTTTGCGTGGCGAAAGAAGCATAGTCCCACGTGGTAATACACGTGTACACGCAGGAGATGAACTTGTAGTAATTTCGTCTGACGAACACGAGTCTGATGCAATTAAACTCTTAACTGGTAAGGGTGAATGAGGTCATTATGACAAAGAAAATCCAAAACTATATCACTACAAGCAATAATTACGGGAAACTGACAATTCTAATCGGGGTACTGATTGCATTCCCTATGTTAGTTGTCCCGTTTTTTACTGACGAATCAGAATATCTCACTGCTTTTTTATTACCGTCAGTGATTTTAGTGGCTCTGGGTCTGATTGTATGTCTTGCGTTCCCAAATAAAGAAAAACTGGTAACTGTATGGCGCTCACCTTTACAAAACGGAAGTTTACCAGTATTATTTACCTGGGGTCTCGCTGTAATAGCAGGGGCTTTTCCATTTATGCTCGGCGGACAGTTTGATGGGGTTTTCCTACACGCATTCTTTGAATCAGTCAGCGGTTGGACAACAACGGGACTATCTTTAGCAGACGTAGCTATTATGCCACGAATTTTTCTATTCTACCGTGCATTTATGCAGTTTTGCGGCGGAATCGGGTTTATAATCATGATTGCTATGCTGATTAGAGGTAAGCAGACATTTAACCTTTATAACACCGAAGGTCATACCGACAGAATTATGCCAAGCATCACCAAAACCGCACAACTAATTTTCATGCTATACTGCGGGCTTTTAATTGCAGGAATATTAGCATACTCAATTTACGGAATGCCTATGTTTGATGCAATTTGCCACGCTATGTCAGCCGTATCCACCGCTGGTTTTTCAACACAAGCCAACAGTATCGGCGAATATAACAGTGCCGCAATCGAAATTATAACGATTATATTGATGTTGTTTGGTAGCACAAATTTTGCAGTTATTTTACTATTATTTCGCGGAAAATTTCGCAGGCTTTCACGTGTCTCTGAAGCCCGATTTATGCTCGGTGTGGTGTTCATGTTTAGTACACTCGTGGCATTTTCGCTCATACGATATATGGAAATGGGATTGGCCACTGGAACTTTGAACGCACTATTCGCAGTAATATCAACATTTACATCAAGCGGATATTCAGTGTTTGATTATTATGTAGAACTACCTCCTTTTGCGACGGGGCTGTTGTTTTTGCTAATGTTCATTGGAGGGAGTGCGGGTTCAACCGCTGGAGGAATCAAACTAATCCGCACATATCTACTACTACAAGCAGCTAAAGAGAACGTCAAAAGCAAACTTTCCCCCTCACGCCGAGTGACACAGCCAGTATTCTTTAGAACTTACGGGAAAATACCGATTGATGACAAACTCATCAAAGACACGCTCGGATTCGTGGCTTGTTATATGGTAGTATATATTTGCGGTGTGCTTTTACTAACCCTAACTTCAGGAGCATTACTGTTTGATGCGATGTTTGAATTTGCATCAGCCTTAGGAACCACTGGTCTATCAAACGGACTTACAAGTGTTGAAACCCCTCCTCTCGCATTGTTCGTACTCATAGCAGGGATGTTGCTCGGAAGGCTCGAAATTCTAATCATTTTCGCTGGAATTTATACTATTATGAGGGCGATTAGGCTTAAATAGCAAAAGGCTTTTTAATACAATAATTATACTCAAACCATTGTAACAATTAACTGTATTTTGTAGTGTTTTCAAAGAATTGTTGTATAAATCATCTTTTTTAGAGGAATCGTCAAAAAATGTTGTAAAAAGGGTTTTATTTTTTGAAAAAATGTGTTATAATTAAGTTTAATTATAAATTGCATATCATATGCAATTTATAAATAGTGTTTGAAAAATTTAATGAGGTGAAGTGTTTTGGCTTTTGAATCATTACCGGGGATTAAAATCAATGACCCAGCGATTAAGAGAACTTATATTGTAGCAGACTTTTTTTCAGTATACGAAAATCACGAACATGAAGATTTAGAGAGTTCATTTCCTGAAATCTATCAATGGTCTGATTTCAGCACGATTTACGAAACCAAAACATCGTTTGTATTTAGGAGCACCAACTCAAACGGGCGGCTCGATAAAGAATTTGTGATTTCGTCTGAACTTGTTTATGACCCGAGGATTTGGCTTCGCATCCGTGCAATCGTTGAAGGTGCAATCGCTGCTAATCCAGAGATTGAGTATTCATTCGGAAAGCGTGTTCTCCCTCCAAAAATCTTGTGTTCTGGTTGCGAAGTCCCGAGTGAGGCTTATGTCGCCACTGGAATTTATGATGAGTGGGAAATCAATAATTCAAACGTTGTCTTGATGAACCCTATTTTAGACAAGTTGATTTGGATGTTTGGTCCCCTTGCATTGATTACTGCGTTTATTCTACAAGTGATTTATTTCGGTGAGTTCTGGAATACCTCGGCTTTGTTGACTTATTTGGTCATATCGATATTATTCGGTGGGGTGATTGGAATTTCGGCATATCTTTTTAGTGCATATGGTGCAAGAACACTCTACAAAAAGCTCGTGAAAGAAGACCCTGCCATTTTTGAAGAAATCACTTTTGTAGTGTGTGAAGAAGGTTTTATGTCATCGGAAAGCTGTGTTTATGACTTTTCGGACATAATCCAATGGCACAAAGCAGCTTATTTCATGGAAACTAATCATATGTACATCATTTTTGCTGATAGTAAGGCAATTTTCTGGCTACCAAAAAGGTTATTCCCAAAAGAAGTTCATCAAGAACTCAGCGATTTCATCACAGATAGAATCTTGCATAAACCAATTGAAAAAGAAGAAACTGAAAAGGCAGAAAAACCAGATAAAAGTAGAGAAAACTCACTCTCGAAATTAAATGAGGAGCCAAGCCAAGCTTGAGCGACGGAAGTCCTAATCAGGCTTCGCAAAACAAGAGTATCCCCTGCAAGATGGACTTTGACCGTCTGAAATGGGGTATCTCGACGGCAAGCAAAACTCTTCAAGCGGACTGCACGAAGCACGCCCGATTAGACAAGACTGTTCGTTGCGGAGTTAATAAATTAAAAAAAGGGGGAAAGGTTCGATGACACCGTATGTTTCGGTTACGACCATGAATATAGGCGGCAGGGAGTTTATTTTAGCTGAAGTAGCACGTGGAATGGGCAAACTCGGCACTTTTAGATACGCTACCACCACAAACACTGCTACAGATGTCTTTTTTATTGAACAAGAACCTATTCTAAACATATTTAATCCAAACACCGCTAATGACAACGTAAATAAGTACATTCACCAAATTTCAAGCCCTGAAAAAGAATCTGACCCAGTTATCGCACGTTTTTCAGCGGCGATTGATAACTACTATCTCTACGAGCAGGGGTTAGCACGCTCGGTGCTACCAGTACTTGAAATGTTAAACCCTGGGTTATATGTTGTGCATGAAGCACAAATTCACCCAACCGATGGTGCTGGCAAATATTTTTGGACTGCATACCCAACACAACGCCCTGTGCTCGGTTCGGCGAACAAAAATGCAGTGATTAACGAGAACAATTTCACACCTAGCTTTCTTATGCCAACACGGCAACCGTATGATTTTAGGTCAGCGAAAATGCTCTCACGCGAAGAAGAATATAGAAAAGGCAAACCATTTGCGGGGCTCTCTTACCATGTGACTGGAATGTTCTCAGCACTGTTAGACGGTCATCATGCGGCAACTGCGGCACTTCATAACGATGTTTCGTTTAGGAGCTTAATGATTGAACCTCTAACTGGGATTATGTACAATAACCATGAAAATCTTGGGCTTTCAGGTAGCGGTAAAGGTGCGAGCTTTCACGATGAAAAACGTAAAATCGTCGCACTGACCTGTCCTTTCGTAAATATTCCTCTCGAAGAACTCCCAGACGATTCGTTAGAAAGGTTCTTGCTCGCACGCAAAAACGTAAAGCCTACTGCGTTCTCTGAAATCAAGCCCAAGATGAATAAATTAGCACGCTCGATTAGTAAGCGTGCTATCCCGATTGCAGTTTACGACAAAGCCAGTCAACTACCAACCACTAATATGGCCGAAGCTGCCTCAGCAGTAGATACCATCTCGAACGAGCAGTTAGACGCACTAATAGCAGGGCAGGTTAAATACGATGATGAATACATCATCTCTTCTAACCTTAATTCGAGTATTGACATTGCATGTAATCACTTACAAGTCAACGATTTTGAGCGTTTCTTAAAATTCGCAATCAGCATCCTACAAAACGTTGAGCTTTTGACTATTCACAAATTTGTGGCTGAACGCTTGTTTGCAGTAATCCACCCGTCTATTTATGAATATTTCCAAACTTGTTACGAAGAGGGGTTAAGTAAATTTGGCGTTATAGCGACAGAGTTTGATAGCGTTAGTGGCGATAACAGCGAACCCACGCCTGAAGAAAACAAAGCCAAAATTGTCTTTGAAGTCGCACGTAAGTACATGACTAAGTGGGACGAACATCTCGAAAAGCGAAGAATCGCCGAAGACAGCTACAACCTAAAACGCACCAAACAAGACAAGAATAAAAAGAAAATCACCGAAGGAAAAGGAATTGCGACTCTTGAAGCTGCAGTTCGTGGAATTGGTGGCATGGCGAAGAAACCTAGCTAATTTAATAAATACCCTGCTATAATAATAAGACAACTCGCAAAACCCCAGTAATAATCAGCTTATAGGCAAGGGAGCAAACAGAAAAGCTAAAAAGACCGAGTCACGAACAGTGATTCGGTCTTTTTACTATGGTCACATTTTCCGCAAATTCCCTCGCCGAGTCGATGTATAATATCGTAAAAACCGAGTTCGTTTTCGGGCAAGAGTTCGCCGATTTAGCCGAGTTTAAGCTGCACTGGTTCGACTTTGTCAACTGGTACAACCACATTCGGATTCACGGTTCGCTTGGTTACCTTCGGCAAGCATAAAAAGCTCGGCAAAGCCGACCTTTGTTATGCCCTTGTTTGGCTTACTTAACCCCAAATGAATGGCATAATTTGACTTAAACCGCATTATAAGCGGTTTAACGCGACTTTACTAAATTAAACAAAACTTGTTTTAACGCCTTTGTAATCAGCAGGTTAGGGGTTCAAGTCCGTTCACCAACTTAGCTAATCAAAAGCAGAAAAAGGCAGGCTTTGCCTGTCTTTTTTGTTTGACGAGTCGATTTACAAACCGCTTGACTAAAGGAGTTGAGCGGTTTTTGCGTGCCGTTGGCACATCGCCAAGCAAAGCTTGGCGATTGAAATGCAAAGCATTTCAAAACTGACCGACTATATAGCGAAACAATATTTCAGTTCACAAAATCAGTTTTAATCATCTTAGGCGATTCATCAGTTGAATAGACCCATCTGTCAAATCGCCCCGAATTAACGAGATAATTATAATTATAATTGATTTTTGCTTTATCGAATGAATCGACTATAATTAGTTTGATTTTCATCTTTTCAGGAATAATCGCTTTGATATAAACACTCACTGCCTGATTAACGCTGATGTTATCGCGAAGTTCTGCTAAACCCGCAAGGTTTGGAAGCAGTTCAACGAATACACCATAACTTTCCACCGAACGCACGATTCCAGACACCGTTTCGCCAGCTGTGAAATTAATAACATTTTGCTCCCACGTTCCTAGGAGTTCTTTGTGTGTCAATGTGATTTTAGGATAAACACTCAGCCCATTAGGATTAGGTTCGATTTGTTTTACTATCGCAAACACTTCTTGCCCAATCAAAAATCGGTCAGATGGATGCGAAATCCGCGATACTGAAATAGCGTCAATTGGGATTAACGAAGGCAGTCCGCATCCGATATCCACAAAACAGCCGAATTGTTCTAAATGAGTGATTTTCGCCGAAATCACATCTCCTGCCGAAAGCTGTTTTATGTATCTTTCGATACATTCTAACTGTGCTGCTCTTCGTGATAATAGAGCCATTCCCGTATACGGTGAATCGCCCTCAACGAACCCAGTCACCTTAAAGCATACAGGTTTGTTCACCCTTGATATGAGAGCTATATCACGCGTCACACCTTCATCAATTCCGATTGCACCCTCGTTTCGGGGAATTAAACCTTTCATAAAACCAAAATCGACAATCAGGTTATGTGAAGCGTCGCACACTATGCAAACCGCTTCTACGATTTTTTGTGACGCTATACATTCTTCTAAACTTTTGCGTGATTCTGTGTAACGCTTATTTTCTGATGTAGAAATAAGCCCACCTTCTGGGAAATATTTGCATTTGTTGTCTCTCCCGTCTATTCCAGTTGCATTTGTGAGATTTGTAGCGACTTTATTTGTGTTTACCATTGTATGACTGTTCCTTTCTATTTTACCTAAATGAACTTTCACAACAATATTATGTGATAATACTTGCAAAAATTCCGTAAGTGTGATATAATAGTTAAAACAATGAGGAAAATTCATTTCCTGCATTATTTTCGATTAACTAATTATAGTTTATTAACATAATAATCATCTAAGGGACTTTTGAATGAGACTTTTGAATTTTTTGATACTTTTTAAGTTAAATGACTATAACATAATAAAATGAGGTCTATTATAATGGCTAAAAAACGTGTCGCAGTATTATTTGGTGGTGCTTCGAGAGACCACGATGTTTCGCTTATGTCGGCGTTTTCGGTTTTGAACGGGTTGTTAGCGTCGAAAACAGCTTATGATGTAATCCCTATTGGAATCACTAAGGCTGGCAGATGGCTCTATTTCCCTGGTGATTACGCACAAATCCCCGATGGTAGTTGGGAAACAAACCCTGATTGTTGTTCCGCAGTTCTAAGCCCAGACCCTTTGCATGGTGGGGTGATTAAAATTGTGTCAAACCTTGAGAGTGAAGATATTTATTCTTTACAGCGGGTTGATGTGGTTTTCCCGGTACTCCATGGGAAATATGGCGAGTGTGGACAGATTCAGGCACTCTGCAAGTTATCTAACATCTCTTATGTAGGGAGTGGATTTACAGCAGCTAATGCCTGCTCTGACAAATCATTATGCCATTTGATTTTAAATCGTGCTGGTATAAATACCGCAAAATTCTACGAACTTCAACGGGTAAATGTCGATAAAGTCGAACAAAAATTTGATGAAATCGAAAGGCAAATCAATTATCCGATGAGCGTTAAAGCCGCAGTCGCAAGTAGAAGCGTTGGTGCAAATGTCGCTAATAATCGTGATGAGCTAAAATCTGCAATTAAATTAGCGTTTTCGCATCATTATAAAATTTTAGTCGAACAAGCTGTAGAAGGCAAAGAACTTGAATGTTTAGTATGGGGGAGCGTTTATTCAATCAACGTAAGCCCAATTGCCGAAGCAACCGACAACTTTGAATTAGTGATTCCTGCACAAATTGAAGATGTTGTTTCAAAAGAAATCGCTGAAATGGCTAAATCAGCTTTTTTGGCACTAGGTTGTACTGACTTTGTGCGAATGAGTTTTGTGCAAAACACAGCTGGAATTTATTGCACACGTGTATCAAATATGCCGGGATTCACCGAAAACGATGTGATGGCAAAACTCATGCAAGCAAGTGGGTATGATTATTCAGAAATGCTTGATATGTTACTAGAAAACGCGAAAGAAGCATAAAAACAAGCTACTAGAAATGAAAAATCACTGGAGGAAATATAACTGATGAACAAAGCCAATACTAATAAATCTAACAATAAAGATGTTTCAATCAATATCCGCTCAATTCAAATCGCTGATGATGAACGTGATACGACAGAATTATTCACGTGCGGAAAATTGCACCTTTCCTCTTCAAAGGGTAAGCAAAAATCGGGCAATTATACACTTTCTTATGACGAAAGTGGTGCGACTGGTTTTGGCGAAAGCAAAGTCAGCCTTGATGTCACTGGCTCTGATATGGTTGTAATGCGTCGTTACGGCGAGGGTGGGCGATTTAATGCTAGCTTAGTAATCGAAAAAGGAAAAAAACACCATTGCCATTACGGAACACCACACGGTGATTTTATGGTAGGGATTTCTGCTAACGATGTCCGTTGCGATTTAAATGATAAAGGCGGTGACTTATACCTAAAATACACCGTAGATGTTAATTCAACTTTGATGAGCGAAAATGAAATGCACATTGATTTTAGTGAGATTTCTGACTTTCTTGGCTTTTCAGAAAACGAAGGAGAATAAAGCGTGAATATCACACAAGAAACTAAATCACAGATTAAAAACATAATCGCTGATTCGATGGAGGGGCTTTCTGATTTTACAGTAGAAGTTCCTGCTAATACTGCTAATGGGGATTTTTCTTGTAATGCAGCGTTGGTGTCAGCTAAAGCACTCAAATTACCTCCACGCAAAATTGCTGAAACTATTGTCGAAAAAATTGGAACACCTGACGGATTCACTAAAATTGAAATAGCTGGACCTGGGTTTATAAACTTTTTTGTCGGCGACCGGTGGTATGAAAAAGCAATATCGGGCATTCTCAACAAGGCAGATGATTTTGGGAAGAGCGATTTTGGTAACGGTAAGCGTGTATTGCTTGAGTTCGTTTCAGCTAACCCGACTGGTCCTATGCACATAGGAAATGCACGTGGTGGGGCACTTGGTGACTGTCTTGCGTCAATCTTACAATTCGCTGGATATCATGTTGAACGCGAGTTTTATGTAAACGATGCTGGGAATCAAATCACAAAATTTGGGCTTAGCCTTGATGTTCGTTATCGTCAAGAACTCGGTCAAAACGTAGATGCACCTGAAGATATGTATCATGGTGACGATATAATTGAACACGCTAAGTCTTTTATCAAACTTAACGGTGACAAGTATCTTTCAGAGAGTGAAGAGGTTCGTAGAGCGGCATTAGTCGAATATGCACTACCTTTGAATGTTAAGACGCTTGAGAATGATTTGAGAAAATATCGTATTGAATATGATAACTGGTTTTGCGAAAGCACTCTGCATAACGATGGCTCGGTCGAAAAAATTATAGAGCTGTTAAAAGAAAAAGGTGCAACTTATGAACAAGATGGTGCGTTATTCTTAAAAACCACTGATTATGGCGACGAGAAAGACCGTGTTTTAGTACGCTCAAACGGAGTGGTGACATATTTAGTTCCTGACATAGCATATCATTATAACAAGTTAGCACACCGTAACTTCGATATAGCAATCGACATTTTTGGAGCAGACCACCACGGATATATGGCAAGGATGAATGCTGCATTAGCGGCACTGGAAGTTACTCCGTCACGCTTGAAAATGCTGATTATGCAGATGGTTAGACTTGTGAGGGCAGGCGAAACTGTAAAATTAAGCAAGCGTTCGGGCAAAGCGATTACACTTAGTTCTTTACTTGACGAAGTGCCAGTCGATGCAGCACGATTTTTCTTTAATCTACGTAGTGCTGATACTCATTTGGATTTTGACCTTGATTTGGCAATTGAAGAAACATCTCAAAACCCAGTCTACTATGTTCAATACGCACACGCACGAATTAAAAGTGTTATGCGACGTATGGAGAGCGAAGGAGTCGCTATGACTCGTTCGTGTTCGTCAAAGTTAATTTACACTGAACCCTTTGAACTTGAGCTGATTCGTAAATTAGCAAGCCTTCCAGAAGAAATTGCTGAATCGGCTCGTGCGTTTGACCCATCAAGGCTCACTCGTTACACCACTGAAACTGCACAGCTTTTTCATAAATTCTACGATGTTTGTAGAGTTAAAGGTGAAGCTGACGAAATCATGCAATCAAGATTAGCTCTTATGGAAGCTACAGGAGTTGTCCTTAGAAACGCACTTTCTATTATGAAAGTTGATGCTCCTAATCAAATGTGAGCGAATCTTGCAAATAATTTTAACAATATTAAGGAGAGAAACAAATGACAAATGTAAAAGGAAAATGGGCTTTAATCACAGGAGCCAGCAGAGGGCTCGGATAC
The DNA here is from genome assembly GCA_009786985.1 of Oscillospiraceae bacterium. Taxonomy (GTDB): domain Bacteria; phylum Bacillota; class Clostridia; order Oscillospirales; family Ruminococcaceae; genus Ruminiclostridium_E. The sequence goes on along the minus strand of WRGW01000071.1, from coordinate 4,356 downwards.
CATATGGCATTAGCTATGGCTAAAGAGGGCTGCAACTTAGTTCTGCATTCACGTGATGTCAAGAACACTGAAAAAGTTTTAAGTGAAGTAAAAGCACTCGGGGTAGAAGCGTACTCTATTGCAGCTGAACTTTCTGACTTAAACGCTGTCGAAAAAATGCTCGACGAAATCGAATCGAAAACACAAATAGACATATTGTTTAATGACGCAGCAGTACAAATCGCTTACCGCACCGAACCATTCACCACCCCTGCTGAAGACTATTCGGCGAGTTTTGTAATCAACACAATCGCACCGATGATGATTTGTTATCGCCTGCTCCCTAAGATGATTAAGCGTGGTTTCGGGCGTATAATCAACACCACAAGCGGGATTAAGGACGACCCTCATCAAGCGGGATATTCGGCGAGTAAAGCGGCACTCGACAAAGTCACCATTGATTTAGCGACGATTACAAACGGAACTGACGTAATTGTAAGCCTTGTAGACCCAGGCTGGTGTAGAACCGATTTAGGAGGTCCAAACGCTTTTCACGCACCAGAAGACGCTCTACCAGGTATGGTTGTTGGTGCATTCGTAAATGACAAAAAAAGCGGACGATTGTTCTCAGCACAAGAATTTTCAGGGCTTAGCTTACAAGATGCTGTCGCTAAAGCTGAAACTAAATGAATTATTCAACAGCCCCACATCCTCATAACAGTACAACCAGACTGTGCTTTTACAGTCTGGTTGTGATTATTATGAGGATTTATCGCCACTCACGCAACCAATAATCCACCTGAATCAAATAAGCGAGCATTTGTGGTCCTGCCATCAGTTGCCCGAACCATGGTTTGATTAATGACTGTGGCTGTGCCATAAAATCGAGAACTTTTTGGCGTTCGACTAAGTTCAAAATCGGTGACGAATTGTCATGTAAAATTTCATTCAAACGTTCGACTAATGCTTTGGTATATCCTGGATTATAAGTTTTAGGGAACGGGCTTTTTTTACGCTGGAGCAGTTCTTTTGGAAGAATGTCAGCAAAAGCCTCTCTCAAAAGCCCTTTTGCAACACCTCCATGGAATTTCATCTCCCACGGAACGTTCCAGAGTTCTTGAGCGATTCGATAATCAGCAAAAGGTACTCTTGCTTCAAGCCCCGAATATGCACACGCCCGTTCGGTTCGTGCGAGGAGCGTTTGCATAAACCACTGTTGGGTTAAAAATCCAACTTCGCGTCGCCGTGCCTCGACTGGGGTTTCACCATGCAATCGAGGAACTTGTTGTAACGATTCGTGATAGCGGTTTTGGGTGTAATCGGATAGATTTAATTTGTTTAGGAAATCGCCAGATAAAAACATCGTCCGCATTTCTAAATTCTTTGACCACGGGAAGCTATTAGCGTTAAGCAACTCTTCGTGGTAAAACCACGGATAACCACCGAATAATTCATCGGCGCACTCTCCAGTAAAAGCAACAGTCTGCGAATAATTCTTACTCACAACATCGCAAAAATAAAACAGCGATGTATCAATATCCACCATACCAGGGAGACCTTTTACATCTACAGCAGTGTACAAAAGGTCGATAAGATTTTCCATATCACATTCAAGGTATGTATGATTCAGTCTATATTCAAGTAGCATCTTGTCAACAAAAGGACGGTCGCGTTCAGGCTGAAAATCGTTTGAAGTGAAATACTGGTCATTTCCAGCAAAATCAAACGAAAAAGTTTTCAAAGTTTCGCACTGCATAAGTTTTGAAACTAATGCAGTGACAATGCTTGAATCTATTCCGCCAGACAAAAAACTACAAGGTGGTAAATCAGTAATTGATGGCATTTGCAACTTTATCGCATCACTAACAAGCTCTCTCACTTTGTTGAGTGTCTGCTCATAATTATTTGTATGTGGTACACTAACAAGTTTCCAATACTGCACGCTTTTGAGTGGCGAACCCAATTCATACACTACACAATTCCCTGGTAAGACTTCTTTTATATCCTTAAAAACCCCATTACCTGGTGAACGTGCAGGACCTATTCCAAAAATCTCTCTGTAAGAATCAATGTCGATTTCAGCTTTGATTTCAGGAATATCAAACAGAGATTTCAACTCTGAAGCAAAAGCTAATCTCCCGTTTTGGAGCGTGTAAAACATCGATTTAACTCCAATTTGGTCACGACAGAGATACAGCTTCCCTGAATTATCATGACTATTTGGATTGTGTTTTTCAAAAATCGTAAAAGCAAACGCACCGTTAAACTTCTTGAAAGCATCGATTCCGTGACGAATGAATGCGTTTAGAATGATTTGACATTCCTCCGTTGCGCCAAACTCGGATTTAAGTTCGCAGACGTTGAACAAATTCCCGTCATAGGCTATGGTATACCGCCCACACTCACTATTTAACATTGATGCCTTTGATTGAAATTGTGATTGTGGATTAGAAGTAAAGCTATGGTTAAATCCCTCCCACTCACTGAAAAAACCTGAAATTCCATACATAAAAAAATCACCCTTTCTTACAAATATACTTAGTTTATATACCAAGTATATTGCAAAAAAGGGGACATAATCACTCGAACAGGCTGTTATTTTCGCATAAAATCGAGGTTCGTGTAATCGCTACTTCAAAATCTGATAACACGTTCCATGGGCTGATGTTTAGTTCGTTTCCAGCAGGCAAGCACAAAGTTTTGGTTGAATCGTCCCATTCAAGCAGAGGTTTGATATCAAGAGTTTTTACTTTAGTCTTGCTTTTTTTGATAATTATAATTTCTGGTTGCGATAAATAGCTTCCTAATCGCTTTAGCTCTCCATCATTTCTGAAATCAAGACGATAGTTTGCTTTTTTGATATCGTTAGCTTTTTTGACAGGTTCAGCCACTCGCAAAATATTAAGACCATGTGGTATGACTGCGTTCAGTTTTTCTTTAACGATTGTAAGTGAAACTTCTTCAAGCAATCGTAAATCGACTGATTCGTTTACACCTTCGACACCGAGTGCCAACGGCAATGCAAAGGTCGTGTAAATATGAGGATTAAAACCTTCGGTATGCCAAACAGGCAAACCTGAGCGTTTAATCGCACGCTGGAACGCTCGATACAAATCTAAGTGCGAGATATATTTAGCATTACCACGTTTTTCAAAAAACACACGAATGTTAATGAATTTATTCATGTTCAGTCTAATTAACAGCTTCGATTACTGCGTAATCACCATCTTCTCTACGATACAATAGATTGATTTCGCCAGTATCGCCATTTTTAAACATAAAGAAATCATGCCCGATTAGGTTCATTTGCAAAATCGCTTCTTCGACGTTCATCGGTGTAAGCACTAATCGCTTGGTTCGGCTCACATTGTACGGCGAGTCTTCATCAGCAGTAAGTTCGTATCCATCGAACGTATTTTCTAATAGCATTGGCGACGTAGTTTGGCTAAGACTTTTTTCGATTTTAGTCTTGTTTTTTCTGATTTGTCTGATGATTTTGTCAATACAAGCATCGAGAGCATCGTTCTTGTCAGAAGCCTGTTGTTCGGCACGAAAAACAAGGCTGTTATGCCTAACCGTAAGCTCAACTACTACATTTTCGCGAATCGTTGAAAGGGTGATTTTAGCTTCTGCCACTTCGCCAAAAAATCGTTCTAACTTTTTAGAGAGCTTTTCGTCAGCATAATCAGTAAACGATTGACCAATGTGGAGTTTTTTTGATGACACAGTCATTTTCATTGTTAATATACCCTCTCTCACGGGTTTGGTCTAACCAACCGTGAGAGTCTTTCTTTTTTTACTGCCCCACTCAAGAAGGATATCGGTTTTACTCGTAATCGCCTTCTTCGGATTCAGTTTGGTGTGGTTCGCTGTTTTGTGCCGCTAACTGTTGTTGTTTATAATACATCTCTAATGCTGGATTAGTCGCTTTCGGTTTGATTACAACAGCTTCCATATCACCAGAGGTTCCGCTACTTTTAACCAACTGTGCATCAGCAGAACCCCACGTAGATACTTTCTTAGAGCCACCGAAAAAATCATCAACATTTATTTCGTCGGTAGATGCAACTTCGAGTTCAGGTTCAGTAGTCAAGTTAGCGTTTTCAGCAGGCTTAACCGTAATCGGCATAACATTAGTAGGAGTAGGCAACGGCTGAAGTTCAAGCACTGGTTCTTCATACATCGGTTGCTGATATTGTGGTTGCATCGGTTGCTGATATTGTGGTTGCATCGGTTGCTGATATTGTGGTTGCATCGGTTGCTGATATTGTGGAGGTAGTGCAGGTTGCACTGGAGGCTGTGGAGGTAGTGCAGGTTGCACTGGAGGCTGTGGAGGTGGCGCAGGTTGCACTGGAGGCTGTGGAGGTGGCGCAGGTT
>WRGW01000070.1 GCA_009786985.1 Oscillospiraceae bacterium | reverse complement strand
AGCGGAGGTGTCAGTGGCTCTGCCACTGAGCAGTCCGCTTGAAAGCAAGACGAGAGCGGAGGTGTCAGTGGCTCTGCCACTGAGCAGTCCGCTTGAAGAATTTGCTCGTCGTCGAGATACCCCACCCCAAACGGGCAAAGCCCGTTTTGCGGGGGATACTCTTGTTTTGCTTTACACTAACATTTTCTTTAATTCGTCAAGAATTTTTCGTTCTCGCCTCGACACTTGAACTTGCGACATTCCCAATGTTTCGCCGACTTCGCCTTGAGTTTTTCCACCCCAATATCGCATGATAATCAGCTTTCGGTCATTTGGCGATAGTGTGCTTAGTGACTGTTTCAGAGCAAGCATTTCAACAAGTTTATTCTGCGGTGCATCGACTGGGACATCATGCTCATTCGTATCGTCATCAGAAGAACCGTCACCATATCCCCCCACGGTCAGCGATACTGGAGGGAGGGATACAGATAACGCCTCACTGACTTCGCTTACAGTGATATCGAGCAGTTCTGCTATATCTGAAAGTCGTGGTTCTTTCCCATCTTTGATTAACTGTTCTTGCGTTCGAGTGACTTTGAGAGAAAGTTCTTTTAAACTACGGCTGACTTTAATTGTACCACCATCTCGAAATAATCGCTTGATTTCGCCTAAAATTACTGGGACGGCATAGGTTGAAAACATAAGCCCACGTTCGGTGTCGAAATTGCGCGCGGCTTTGACTAAGCCTATACATCCCGCCGAATACAACTCGTCATACTCAATCCCACGAGAGCGGAATCGGTTAGCAAGCGAATGTACAAGCCCTAAATTAGCCTCGATAAACTCGTTAGTGACTTCTTTTGAGGGCGGTGGGAGTACACGTTCAAGAGTCGCCGTTACTGATGTGCCAGAATCGGTTGGCGGCACGTCAATTTTGATTTTACATTCGTTCATTAGACCTCCACGGAAACTAACTGCGAGTGAATTTGAAAGCTAATTTTGCCCTATTAAGCAGGCAAAGCCTGCTCTCATGGGCTTTTGCCATACAAGGCAATTTTGAGGCGAATATCTGCGGATATTTAACGAAAAATTAACACAGTAAGGCGGAAAATTAGCCGAAAAGCCTCCGTGTGTTAGTTTCCGTGAAGGTCTATTTAAGTTGTAGGCGTTTTTGCATGGTTATAGTCGTTCCACAGTCTGGTTTACTGCGGACGTGTAGTTTGTCCATAAAATTCTCCATAACCGCGAACCCGAGCCCCGCCCGTTCTCCTTCTGCACACGTAGTAAACAATGGTGTTTTAGCTTGAACGATGTCAGCTATTCCGCAACCCTTGTCCCTGATTCGTATGTACAGCCATGGACTGTCTGAATCGGTGGTGCGTTCAGGAAATTCCAGAATACGTGCAACGATTTCTATATTGCCAATTGTGTCGGCATAAGCATGGACTATACAGTTAGTCACCGCCTCGGAAACCGCAGCCTTGATGTCGTTAATTTCTTCAACTGTAGGGTCCAATTGTGATGCGAACGCTGCTACTGCGGTTCGTGCAAAAGCCTCATTCTGAGAACGCCCAGGTATGTTTAATTTAAAATGATTTTTGATTACTGCTTTCGCCATGGAAACTCCTCCGAATTTTATTAAAAGTTTAGGTATAATACCCCTATATAGTCGCTTAAATTTTTAAGTTAATCGACTATAACATCAGATTAGACAACCCCGCTAATTTTACGATTTTTTCGGCGTGACCTGTTGCGTTTTTGATTAACAGCTGTCCGCCGAAGCCTTGCAGAACTCTTTGTCTACCAAGAATTAGCCCTATGCCTGAACTGTCCATAAACTTTACTCTTCCAAAATCAAGAATTAAAAGCTGTGGGGTTGTATTCTCTAAAACTGCGTCGATTTCGTTACGAATGCCAGACGCTGTATGATGATCAATATCGCCAGCGATTCCAGCTGTTATTTGTTCGCCAGAATTAATGATTTCTACCACTTTATTTGCACCTCCGATTTAGATTATGCTAATTATATCAGATGAATTTCAAAAAACTTGTCGAAAGCTGTAGCGTTTGAAAATTTGTTTAGGCAGTGTTGCATTTGGCGAATTAAATTAAAAATGAGCCTTGTTTTTCAATCTATTTTCAATTTTAATTATTATATTCGTTTTTACGCTTGACTTTTTGGGTAATTTAGGTTATAATTCAAAGTATGAGAAATAATAAGAAATTAAAAACATTACTCGTCTACCCTGATTTTTTGGAAGATGATAAGTTTAACAAAAACAAACGTGGCAATTATAGCGAAGGTTTAGCGTCAATTTCAGCTGTATTAAAACAGGCGGAATATGACGTGGAACTTCTGCATATGCTGTATATGCCTACTAAAAAAGAGTTTATGGAATCAGTTCGCAATCATAACCCTGACTCAATCGGATTTTCTATGCGAACCACCGCTTTGCCTTTCGTGCGTGAGCTTTGTAGTTGGTTAAAAGAAGCTAAGGAAAGTGGAGAACTCCGCAAAGAAATCCCAGTAGGTGTAGGCGGATACCATGCGACTTTAGTTCCAGATGAATGTATTGATTTAGATGGCGTTGACAACGTAATAATCGGTGAGGGTGAATATCCTTGGCTGGAATTTATGAACAGCCTTCGTGACGACACAAACCGCACCGATATTGAGAGCGTTTATTTTAAACTCCCTAATGGTGAGATAATTAAAAACCCAGTTCGCCCGTTAATTGAAGACTTAGACACTCTACCGTTTCCAGATTTTGAACTGTTTGACTTTCCGAATTTAGACCGTTCAAAAAACTTTACAGCAATGGTAATGTTATCGAGAGGGTGCTTGTTTTCGTGTACCTATTGTGGAAACTCACAGTTTAGAAACGTCTATCCAAACAAAAAAAAGTTCACTCGATTTAGAAGCCCCAAAAAATCAATCGAGCTTTTAGAGCTACTTCTAAGCAAATATCCTTTCATCAAATACCTTGAATTTCGTGATAGCATTTTTAATACTTATGAAGACTGGTTCTATGAATTTATGCCACTGTATATCGAAAAAATCAAGCTACCGTTTAACTGTAACTTGAGATTTGATATTCTTACCGAAGATATGGTGCGGCTCTTAAAAGAGGGTGGGTGTTATATGATTGACATCGGGCTCGAAAACGGTAACGAGGCATTTCGAACCAAGTATCTACACCGTACTATGAAAAATGAGCATATGGTTAATGTTTCAAAGTGGTTCAAAGCACACAAAATCACGACTTTGACTTACAATATCGTAGGGCTTCCTCACGAAACGCTTGAACTTTCTCTCGAAACCGTAAAATTAAACGCTCGCCTTGAAGTTGACAAAGTAATCCCGAACATCTTCTATCCCTATCCGATGACTGTTCTGGCTAAAACAGCTAAAGACGGCGGTTTCATAGATGAAACGGTAGACCCTAACGACCCAGTCCAACTTAGAATGCCTCAATACCCTTATTATGATATTTTATATATGGCGTACAATTTTAACAAGTTAGTCAAAAAATATCGCAAAATCTATGCTTTACCAGAACCTAAAATCCAAAAAGCTACACAAAAACTCGACCGTAAAATCACGTCTAAATCTTACCCACGGAAGTTTTTGTACAAGAGTGCTAAGGCAAAAGAAGAAATGTTCATAAAAGCGAAAAAACTACTCAAGCAAATGTCGCCTAAGCTGTTTATATTCCTGAAAAATCGAACTATGAAAGAAGTTAAGTGAAAACACATATTAAATCGCAATAAAAGTCTTGACTTTTTGCGGTTTAATACCGCCCAACTGTTTCGGTTGTCTGCCACAGGCAGACGAGAAACAGGGGCATCTTGAGCAACGAAAATCCTAATCGGGCGAAGCCCGATTAGATAAGACTTTCGTTGCGGAGTAATATCAAGGAGGGTTTATGAATACACCTAAGAAAAACAACCCAAAAACCAAGCTAACCCCGATTGAAGATACGCCCAAAATCATAACATTAGTCTGTTACTTGCTCGAATATCTTGGAGCGTTAACCGACGAACAGTTAATTGAAATCGCAACTGTTGACGGAATTGTATCGCAAATTCTTTTAGGAGATGCGTTGAACACAATGGAGAAAAAGGGGCTTGTTACAGTCAATCAAAACGGAGCGTATTCACTTGATGAGGAGGGCAAAGTTTGGCATCGAGAATTTGAGAACTCGTTAAACATTGCCTTACGCCGAAAAGTTTTACAAGAGGGCAAAAATGTAGTTCGATTACACGAATTACGGCGTGCGGTGAAATGGCGTATCGTCGAAGTTCCACGTGATAATCTACCGAGTATGTGGGCGTTTCAAGCCTGTTTTATAAATGAACCAGACGGTTCGCCTTTTATGGACATCAAGCTCTACTCAAAATCAAAAGACGGTGCATTAAACGCACAGGAAAAATTCCTGCGTGACCCTGGTAAAACGCTTAATGACACTATTGCTAATTTTATGTAAAAACTGCTTAATTAAAAATCTCCCCATTCAAGACATAAAGTCTGAAAAATGGGGAGATTTTTAATTAAGCACAATATTATCAATAAGCCGGGTATTACCAACATAAACCGCAATCGCAATTAAAGCATTGGTACGGATTTCGGTTAATCTTTGCATCGTATCGGGGTTGACAATTTCGATATAATCGATTTTTGCCAGCGGTTCGCTTTCGCACAAACGCTTGATTGCGTTTATGATGATTTTAACGTCTTTTTCTCCACTTAAGAAAAGTCGTTCCCCCTCAAAAAGTACCCTGCTTAAAACGAGGGCGGCGTTCCTTTCGTCGGTGTTTAGATAGACGTTGCGTGAACTTTTGGCAAGCCCGTCTCTCTCTCGAACAATCGGACAAGATACTATTTTTACGTCCAAATCTAAATCACGTACCATTCGTTTAATTACTGCTAATTGTTGAGCGTCTTTTTGTCCGAAATACGCATAATCTGGTTTTACGATATTAAATAGTTTATTCACCACTGTACAGACTCCACGAAAGTGGGTAGGGCGACTTTTCCCGCATAAGTCAGAGGTGAGTTCGGTGTCTGACATATTCACAAAAGTCGAGAAGTTTTCTTTGTACATCTCTTTTGAACTTGGGCAAAAAATCAAATCAACTCCAGCCTTTTGGCATAGTTCGCAGTCGGATTCAAAAGTTCGTGGATAGTTTGACAAATCTTCATTAGGGGCAAATTGTGTTGGATTTACGAATATGCTCACCACAGTTTTATCATTTTCTTTTACCGAGCGTTTTATTAAACTCAAATGCCCTTCATGCAAAGCCCCCATAGTCGGAACAAACCCTATTGTAGCATATGATTCTACCACATTTCGCCATGTGCGGATTTGTGCTTTAGTTTTGACGATTGTTTCTATGATTTTCATGTTCTATAAAGTTAGCCCTTTCTACGTGTTCAAGTCAAAACCCATGCTCTTCACTTGGGAAATTCCCCGATTTTACTTCGAGGCAATATTCAGAAAACGCCTTTGTCATAAGTTCACCAACATTTGTGTATTCTTTTGCAAATTTAGGGACAAATCCAGTGCTATGACCACTGATTCCGAGCATATCGTGTACCACTAAAACTTGACCATCACAATGCTTTCCCGCACCAATTCCGATTGTTGGAATGCTTAGTGTTTCAGTAATGCGTTTAGCTAAATCTGCTGGAACGCATTCTAACACAACCGCAAAAGCCCCAGCCGCTTGAACTGCTTTAGCTTCTTCAATGAGCTTTGATGCTGATTCTTCACCACGACCTTGAACTTTGTATCCACCAATTGCGTTCACCGATTGCGGAGTAAGCCCTATATGTCCCATGACTGGGATTGACGCTTCAACAATTGCTTTAATTTGCGGACATACCACATTGCCACCCTCTAACTTTACAGCATTTGCGTTAGCTTCTTTAACCAATCTTCCAGCATTTGTTACAGCATCATACACACTCGTTTGATATGACATAAATGGCATATCTATGACCAAAAGTGCATTTTTTACGCCGTATGACACTGCTTTACCGTGATGAACCATATCTTCCATAGTAACCGAAAGTGTATCAGACGCACCAAGTATTACGTTCCCGACCGAATCACCAACTAAAATCGCTTCAACACCAGATTTGTCCATCAGTTTTGCGGTAGGATAGTCATATGCGGTCAGCATTGTTAGTTTTTCGCCACGTTTTTTGGCTTCTCTAAAACTTGTAACAGTATTTTTTTTGAGCATAACGATATTACCTTTAACCTATATATTCTCCAAAGAGTATTCCAAAAATCCCACCAATTGCGATGAATATAAGTGGATGTGGTTTGTATTTATCGGTTGCGAATACAAGTATAACAAACGCCACAAAAGCACTTATAGCGACTGGATTAAACTCGCTGTTAAGTGAAATCGCAGTAAGAATTAGTGGCAGAACTGCACCTACAATTAACCCAACACTCATAGGTCGTAAAAGAGTAAACACGTTAGCAACTAATCGACTATCACGATGATTTTGCAATGCTCTGGAAGTAAGCGTGATTAAAATTACTGACGGTGTAATCAACGCAATAGTTGCGACAAAACCTCCAGCGATTCCGAACGCACGAAATCCCACAAAAGTAACGACATTCACACCAAGAGGACCTGGCATACTTTCAGAAATCGCTATCATGTTAGTGAGTTCGTCATGCGTAAGCCAATCATACTTATACGCAAGCTGATTCAAAAAAGGCAGAACCGCCAACCCTCCTCCAACTGCGAATAGTCCGATTTTCAAAAACTCATATGCTATATTCAACAACGTCAAAATCTATTTATCTCCCTTGGTTTGATTGAAAGTTCGGGTGTAATACCCCGACGCTCTGCGTCGGTTCTCTCGAGCGAAGCGAGAGGGGTGCAGGGCTTGCCCTGCGGTGTTACCGAACATTTTGCACAAACACTGTAAACAACACCCCAGCGAGTGCGGTAATCAGCACAACAATAATCGGCGAAACGCCAAATAAAATCGCTCCAAAAGCCCCTTTGAACATAGCCAACGAAATCATAGTGAGTTTAACTGAAGACCCAGTTTTCAGGCAAGCTTGTCTAAAAATTTTATATACCGCCAAAACGATTAAAGCACAAGCAGCAATCAAGACTCCTGAAAACGCATTTCTAATGATTTCGATTTCCACAAAAGTCTCAAAAAAAGTAGCGACCAACATAATCACTATTAGTGATGGTGTAATCATACCAAGGCTTGCACAAAGCCCCCCCAAGAAGCCTTTTTGTTTTATTCCAACAAAAATCGAAGTATTAACAGCAAGCACCCCAGGGAAAATTTGACCTAAAGCAAAGTAGTCAGTAAGTTCACTGTGCGAAACCCATTTCCGCTTTTCTGCAATCACCCGAATCATTATAGGGAGCATTGCGTATCCCCCTCCAAAAGTGAATAATCCGATTCGCAAAAACTCAAAGTATAATTGAAAGTATAACATATTAGTCCTCGTTATATTACTCCGCAACGAAAGTCCTATCTAATCGGGCGAACTTCGAGTTGCCTGCTCGTCGGCAGAGCCACCGACACTGCAACTCTCGTTTTGCGAAGCCCGATTAGGACTTTTGTTGCTCAAGATGCCCCTGTTTCTCGTCTGCCTGTGGCAGACAACCGAAACAGTTGGGCGGTATTAAACCGCAAAAAGTCAAGACTTTTCTTGCGATTTAATAGTCGCTATAACCGAACTCATGCGGCAAAGGCGATTCAAACCGCATATTTTCACCAGTGAACGGGTGCTTGATTTCTAAGGTGGAAGCGTGTAGATGTAACCGTTGTTTTTTTTTGCATTTCTGGTTATTTGAGTTTGTTGGAGCCGGCGACTGATTGCCTGCGTCAGGCATAAAAAGCTCAGCAAAGCCAACCTTTGTTATGCCCTTGTTTGGCTTACACACCCCATACTTATCATCGCCGATTATTGGATGCCCTATATCGCTCATATGCACTCTAATCTGATTCTTTCGACCCGTTTCAAGTGTGAGTTCTACTAATGAGCGTTTGTGATTACTCTTGAGTACGCGATAATTGGTAATCGCTAACTTTCCGTCGCCTTCTTTTTTGCTAGAGTATACATAAAATGATTTAGTCTGATTCAAGAATGATTTCACCTGCCCAAATTCAGGTTTGACTTCGCCACATACCACCGCCATGTATTCACGTTTGAGTGCGAGTTCCTCCCATCGTTTTTGCAGCGCCAGCTTAAACTTTTCGCTCTTCGCAAATAGCATAACGCCAGAGGTTTCACGGTCAAGCCTATGCACAATCCAGATTTTATGATACTTGTTTTTTAGCTTTACATACTGGTTGACTGCTCGATAAGCGGTGTTCTCTTCTGCTTTGTTGGTAGCGACTGACAACATTCCCGCAGGCTTGTCGATTACGAGTATGTCTAAATCTTCATATAAAATTACAAACGGCAATCGTGGTCGGTGCTTTGACTTTCTAGACTTTTGTGAGTTTGGCAATTTTAATACTCGCTTTCATTTTTTTTGGCTTCGGCATAAATCGCTTTATAACTTTGATAACGACTGTTGGTGTTTTTGTCGATAGGGAATGCACAGCCATCTTCTCCATGATGAGTACACCCACCAAACTTGCATTTGCCGATTAAAGGTGAAAATTCACGAAAATATAACGGAACATCACTCAAAGAAATTTCGCTATAAAGTTTAGTTTCAACAGTCGAAAATCCAGGGGTATCTGCAATATATCCTCCGCCCTTTAGTTCGTGTAATACGACTGTTCGGGTAGTATGTTTGCCACGCCCGAGTTTGCGACTGATTTTTGCGGTAGGAAGCTCTGTGCCAATCAGCCGATTCAAAAGCGTGGTCTTTCCGACACCGGTATTACCAATCAACGTTGAAGTTTTGCCAGAGATGTACTCTTTTAATTTAGCGATTTCGATGTCAGAATTATCGCTGGGTTCGATTGAAAAGCAGACAAAGCCTGCTTCTCGATAAGTTTCGAGGAGCAGGGCTTGTTTCTTGTCAACTTTGGTAAATACTAACAGAGGTTCGATGCACTTGCTTTCAAAAATCACGGTTAATCGGTCGATTATTAAAGCGTTAGGTTTTGGTTCGCAGGAAGAAACAACAATAATCCCAAAATCGAGATTAGCCAAAGGCGGGCGTATGAGAGAATTCGTGCGTTCGCCAATTTCGCTAATGACATATCCACTTTCGCTTTCATAGTCAGACTCAAAATTGCTCAAAACAGGTTCAAGCGTGACAAAATCACCGACTTGAGGGCTTATTTTCTTTAATCGAAACAAGCCCTTAGCCTTACAAGTGATTTTAGAATTGTCATCGCATTTGACAGTATAGATTCCCGCATTCGAGGCGACAATCATACCTGTTGGTTTAATCAGGGGCTGAGTCATGGCACAATTCCGTCTGGCGGTGGCGGTAGAGTAGGTGTTGGCGTTGTCGGAACCGGAATCCCAGTCGTGGTTGCTGGCTGTAAAATGCTGTTTAACACGTGATTGTCGGCGACACGTTCGATTTTTTCAGGTGGTTCTTGGCTAAAGTCAATTGTATACGTCACGAAAACACCTTCAAGCCCATTGGCCGGATTGCGTATTACAACTGAATATTGTTGTGTTTCAACGTCAGAAAACTCAAATCGGATATAAGGATTGATTGTGACATTTTGCGTATGAGGTGGAAGCGGAACACCGTTTCGATGAAGAATAAACTCAAACACTCCAGCTACTCCTTGTGCTTCAATCGGCATTCTAAATTCGATATATGACTCACGCTCAGGTTCGTCTTCAGGTGGACCTTGTCCAATCGTTAATACGATAATCGTGCCGTTAGGGACTTCTGTTCCAGCTGGTGGAATTTGATTTACAACAAGCCCTCTCTGCTCTTCGCTACTGTATTCGTGAGTGACGTTCGGGGTGAGATTGCTTTCATTTGCCATGTTTTCTGCGAGTGCCTGTTGTTGCCCCATCAAAGACGGAACAACAGTCATGTTCTGACCGTCCTCAGGACCTAAACTCACCCAAACTCGCACAGTATTTCCTACATCAATTTGCTCTCCCGCTGCTGGAACGCTTCTGATAAAAGCATCAAACGGAACTTCATCACTATAATATTCGTTGAAGATTGGGACTAATCCGAGTGCATTAAGCTGGGTTACGATTTCCGACCTTAAGCGTGGGCGACCACCCTCGGCAAAGTCTGGAATAGTGACAACTTGTCTACCTTTGCTGACAATAACATCAACCGTTGTCTGATTTAAGTTTATAGTTCTACCAGCGAGAACACTTTGTGACATAATATGCTGTGCAGGTACGTCTGGCGACCATTCTTGCTCGAAATTAAGCCGTGGCGCTAACCAATCATAGGTTGCACGAACCTCGTCAATGTGCATTCCGTACAAATCTGGCATTTCGCGGCTGTTGCCCTCACCATCAAGCATATTTCCGACAACATAAGCAATTAAAACCGCAGCAAAAATCACAAAGACCGATGCTACCGCAAACAAAATCGGCAATAGCGGCGAACGCCTTTCTGCGATTTCATCTTCGTCATATTCATCAAGCTCGTCCACTGGTGGCGGAGGGAGTGTGTTCTTATTCTGGGCTGGATTAGGTGCAGGTTTGCCGACTTTATCAAAATGCTTGGTTTCGCCGCTCGGCGTAAAATACTTATATTCAAAAATTATGCTCGGGTTTTTCTCAAACTCCTGTAAGTCATTTAACATTTCGCTTGAAGTTTGGTATCTTTGTGTAGTCTGCTTTTGCATAGCACGCATAATGATTTCTTCTAATCCCTCTGGAATCGAAGAGTTGATTTCACGCGGTGTTTTTGGAAGAGTGTTTGTGTGCATTAGTGCAATTGCAAGAGCGTCTTCCCCATCAAAAGGTTTTGCACCGGTGAGCATTTCGTATAGCATAATACCCACTGAATACAAATCGCTCTTTTCATCGGTAGTGTCACCACGTGATTGTTCAGGGCTGATGTAATGCACCGAACCAATCGCTTTTTCAGACATAGTTTTGCCAATTTCGCGATTAAACCTCGCAATCCCAAAATCCATGACTTTTATGCTACCGTCACGAAGTAACATGACATTTTGTGGTTTGACATCACGGTGAACAATACCACGGTCGTGTGCGTGTTGAAGTGCTTTTAGAACTTGATTGGTATACTGAAGAGCTTCTTTCCATTTAAGCACACCATGGCGTTCGACATACTCAGTCAGTGTCAATCCATCGACATACTCCATCACGATAAATTGAACGCTGTCAGTAAAGCCCACATCAAAAATTTTAACGATATTTTCATGTGAAAGCAAAGCAATCGCTTTAGACTCATTGCGAAAACGCCTAAGGAAATCATCGCTCCCTGCGAATTCATTCTTAAGTATTTTTACCGCAACTGTTTTGTTCTCAACGTTGTCAGAAGCTTTATAAATCTCCGCCATTCCGCCAGAACCTATTAGTTCAAGCAGTTCATAACGACCGTCTAATTTCATGCCAATATAGTTGTCCATTTTTCCTCCTCAGTGAATATTCAACTTGCCTTTACGGCATTACGACTAATCCTACTGTTATATTGTCGCTTCCGCCTTTTGATAAAGCATAATCGACCAATAAATCACAAGCTTTGTTCTTAGGGTTGTTGACTATGATTTCTGCAATCTGTGCATCGTTCCCGTAAGAGTGTAATCCGTCTGAGCATAACAGGAGTATACTCTCTTTTTGCAACTCAATCTCAAAATAATCAGGAGTTACGTTTTCTTCCGCACCGACTGCACGTGTGATTGCGTTTCGGCTCGGATGAGTAAGGCTTTCTTCAAGGGTGATTTCGCCTTCTTCAAGCAACGCCCGAATATAAGTGTGGTCTTTGGTGATTTGCTGGATATTATCATCAAAAATATGATACGCCCTTGAGTCACCAACATTTATGATGTATGCCCTCTCGTTATGTACAATCGCACAAACGCAAGTAGTCCCCATTCCATGTTTGTTGATGTCAGAAGATGATTCACTATAAACCAACCGGTTAGATGCTATTAACGAAGTCAACATAAGGTTGCGAATCGTATTGCGATTGGTTTTTTCTGGAAGCGTGGACATACGCTGATTTTCGACATCAGCATCATTTACATCACCACGAAATCCTTGTAACATACGTTCTACGATAAAATCCACCGTCATTTGGCTTGCGCGGCTTCCAGCGTTTTCGCCACCCATGCCATCGCAGAGAACTATTGCGACTGCGTTCTCGCTCAAAGCACCAGCCCATACTCTGTCTTGATTTTCTTTACGCTTTTTACCTATGTCAGTTTTTGAAAAAACTCTCATGGTTTTAATATTTCCTTATTTACTATTTTTATACAATTGTGTCGTAAAATAACCTAAAACTTTGGGATTTATTGAGTTTTGGGTCACGTTCTTTCATGACGTCCGCCACGTTTGTCTAATGCTTTTTTTACGTTAGTGTCAAGACAGTCACGCAGAAATTTGAATACATCAAAAAAAGTAGATTTACCAGCGCCATTACGACCTACAATAACAGTCATAGGAGTAATATTTTTAATTTGAATATCTTGCAAAGCCTTAAAATTTTTAATTTTAATTTGTTCGATTTGCATTTTTGTTGACATATACACTCCTAACCTACCTAAATCTTATTTTAACTCAATATCCCTCTGTCGAAGTTGACCGCACGCAGCTTCTATATCCGAACCCATCGTTCGCCGAATAGTTGCATTCACTCTCCTGCGTTCGAGGGCTTTGCGGAATTTTTCGGCGTTCCCGCTCTTGATATATTCAGTAACGCCGATTTCATTTACTGGAATAAGGTTTACATGAAATGAACCTCTCGGCATTCCAGTTTCCTTGTTAGTCAGTAGAGCCGTCAACTTTTTCGCATCGTCCGCACTATCATTAACGCCTGCGATTAGTGCGTACTCAAAGCTAATTCGCCTACCAGTCGCTTTGAAATATTCTCTACACGACTGTAATAATCTCGAAATTCCGAATTTGCGATTGACTGGCATTATTTCGCTCCTACAATCATCATCAACAGCGTGCAAAGAAATTGAAAGTGTCAGCCCTAAATTCAGCTTTGCTAATTCGTCGATTTTATCGCAAATCCCACACGTCGAAAGTGATACGTGACGTAAGCTCATCTTATATGAACTCTGCAATCGTTCAAGAAACACAAGCAGATTTTCAAAATTATCGAGTGGTTCGCCAATCCCCATAATAACAATGCTATTGACTTTTTTATTAGTCGCCTTTTCGGAAGCATAAACCTGTGCCAACATTTCGGAAGCTGTGAGATTTCTTACAAGCCCATTCATTCCAGAAGCACAAAATCTGCACCCCATCTTACAACCGACTTGGCTTGAAATGCACAGGCTGTTCCCGTGATTGTGTCGCATTAATACAGCCTCGATTGTGTTGTTATCGCTAAGCCCGAACAAAAACTTAGTGGTGTCGCCTTTTTGGCTTTCGAGATGCCTTCGTACATCTAAATTAGTAATGACATAATACTCCGATAGATTTTCCTGCAAGTCCTTCGCAAGATTTGTCATCAACGAAAAATCACCGACTTTTTTATCGTGCAACCAGTCAAAAACTTGTTTTGCCCTAAACTTCAAAAAACCGTTATCTTCAAAACTTTCAGTAAGCTCAGCCAACGTGAACGAAAGTATATCTATTTTTTTAGGTGAATTATTGCTCAAATTGGCTCTATAGCTCGCCTCTTCGTGGCAACCGCCACAGCTAGCCGTTCTTAAACCGCAAAACTCTTTACAAGGGTTTTGCGGTTTAATATTCGGAAGGTTTAACCGTTCCATGTAAGATGCCCCTCCAGCTATTTTCGTTTTAAGATTGCTACAAAAAAACCATCACCTCCATCGGTGCTTGGAATTGTTGTCTTTTTTTGAACTAGCTCAAACTGTTGTTTTATTGATGGTTCTGACAAAAACGATTCAATAACATCATCATTTTCAGAACGACTTAGAGTACAAGTCGAATACATCAAGAATCCATCTGATTTTACATATGACGCTGAAGTTTGTAAAATCTTTAACTGGATTGTTGGCAGACCATCAAAATCACTCGCTGGTTTATACTTGATTTCGGGTTTGCGACGAATCACACCTAATCCAGAACATGGGACATCGCACACAACCTTGTCACATTTTGGAAAATCCGGGTTAAACACCTTCGCATCGTTAAGCAACGTTTCGATTATGTCAAGCCCTAATCGTTTCGACCCGCTCTCGACTAATCGTAGTTTTTTTGCGTTGATATCACACGAAATCACCCGTCCAGAATTGTTCATAAGTTTTGCGATTGTGAAACTTTTACCGCCAGGTGCGGAACATAAGTCTAGCACAACCTCCCCCGATTGCGGGTTCAATAACTCGCACGCCTGATAACTTGACTGGTCTTGAACATAACTATCACTTAACTCCTTTTTGACATAATGTCTAAAAATCGGCGGTTTTTCGAGGCTTGTTTGCAATATTTGCAACAAATTCGCCTCTCCGTATTCGTTATGCCACTTTTGTACAAGCCATTCAGGGCAGGAATATTTTATCGAAAGATTATTCTCTAATTCTCCATTAAAGAAGTCACCCCGATTTCTGGTAAAGTTTCGATTAGTTGCCTCAACTTCGTCGAGCTTTGTGGTGGCAGAGCCACCACTGCCAGTTCTGATTCTTGCTCGTGCGAAATTCCGCAAAACTCCATTAACATAACCTTTGGCACGATTCGGGGTTAAATTTACAGTTTCGTTGACTGCAGCTGAGTCTGGCACCGATTCCATAAACTCTATTTGATATAAACCCATTCGCAACAAATTACGAATTATGGGTTCAGGCTTTTTATCGCCGACTAATTTATCGATGATATAATCCAACGTAAGAAGCCGTTCGATTATTCCATAAAACAGTGCGGTAATAAACGCTTTATCTTGGGTGGAATATTCACCACGCTCAAGCTCAAGATTAAGCACAATCGGCGAATATCCGCCCTTTTCCATATTAGAAAGCAGGTTCTGTACTGCTTTTCTTGAATTATTCACAGTTTATCGCCTGCGTGTCAGCATGAGCAAACGTATTAGCTGAATCAACGACGCAATCATCGCCGCTAAATAAGTGAACGCTGCAGCGGTCAGAACTTTTCTTGCACCACGAACTTCATTCCCAACAAGATATCCTTTATCAACAATCGTCCGCATAGCACGAGCCGACGCATCAATCTCGAGTGGTAGTGTAATCAGCTGAAACACGAACCCAAAAGCGTATAACAAAATCGCTGCATAAATAAGGTTCATCATCTCAAGGAAAATTCCCGCAATCAAAAAAATATACCAAAACCTTGTCCCAAAGCTCACGACCGGGAAAATTGCATGGCGAATTTTAATCGGAACGTATCCTGTAGCGTGTTGAATAGCGTGTCCTACCTCATGAGCGGCAACGCCAATCGCACCAACGGTTGCGTTATCGTGAACCGATTGTGATAAAGCGACCGTCTGGCTTCTCGGGTCATAGTGGTCCGAAAGCGTTCCAGGGTGTTTGACGATTTCGACATGGCTAAGCCCATTCGCATCGAGCATTTCACGTGCGATTTGTGCCGCAGTACGACCGCCCACAGTTCTAACTTTGTTGTGTTTGTTGAAAGTGGATTTCACCATTCCAGATGCTATTAGTGATAATAAAAGTGCTCCGATTGTGAGAAAAATCCAAATCGGGTCACCACCGAAAAACATTGGCATAATAACAATCTCCTTAGTAATTTATAGTCGTTTAACTTGAAAATCTATAATGGTTTGCGATGATTTTTGGCATCAGACAAGGCGAAAATTTGGCGAATATCCGTTGATATTTAAGAAATTTTCAACGCAGTATGGCGGAAAATAGACCGACAAGACAAGCCTATTCTTGATT
>WRGW01000069.1 GCA_009786985.1 Oscillospiraceae bacterium | reverse complement strand
TAACCATCATATCCCCAACACCAACAAGCCCTCTAAGCACAAGCAGGGCATCGCCTATGTCGAGAACATCGTTTTCGTTAAAATCATGAGTAGTCACGCAAGCCGAGTTTTCAAGTCCGACTAAAGCCCGCAATACTGCGAGTGCATCGGCTATGTCGGCGTACTCCTGCTCGGTGTTTTCGGCGAATGCTCCAATCGCAAATGATAGTAGCATAGTCGCCGTTAATAGAATTGCTGTAAGTTTTTTCATAACCGTACCCTCCTTATATTTCACTGTATGTTTAATGTATATTTGTTGCTAATCCCTAACGCTGATGGCTCTGAATTTCGTTGTTCTTACGTGTGATTTCCGAGTTAATGTCTCTGTTGTAAGCCTCAAGAGCAAATCTCGGGAAATAATCATCATTAACGACCGCTCTAAACGCATTACGGATATGCCTAATTACCGCATAGTTAGCTGGAATCATAGGAATTTCAATCAAAGATTCCCTCTGTTTTTCGAGTCTGTTCAACTCGACAGCTGACCACGCCAAATTCCGCATAGCATTAACGTTAGCCGTGTCATATCTACCGAGAGGTCCCAACATAGCCTCCATATTTTGCCCAAACTGGGTTTGAGTGTCATCAGAAGTCAGCCATTTCAAGAACTCCCACGCAGCAGTTTGCTCTCTATGGTTCAAATGGTCGAAAATAATTCCACCAGAAGCCCCACTTGTCGCAGAAATATCGAGAAATTCGTGATGTTCAACTCCGTCCGCGTCAACACGAATGCGTTCGTCAATGAATCTGTCTTCGGTTTCACCCTCACGCATTTCCCTCCAAGTCCCCGGCACGTGGCGGAAATTCCACATTCCACGAATTTCAGGAGCAGCCCCATTAAGCTGATTAAAGAAGACGTATGGCATAACCACAATCGGCATTTCACCAGTTCTAAAACGAGTAAAAGGGTCAAAACTTTGCTCAAACTGATACACGGTGTAGAATCGTGACCAAGTCGTAAACGCTTGAATACTTTCTGGTGTGTTAAAGGTCGTGCGGTAATAAATGCCGTCGTCGTTTCGAGCATAGAAATTCTGACCAGTCTGCATTTGCAAAATCGCAAATGTATCGCCTGGCTCAAAAGTAGTAATAATCATTCCCATTGGTGGAGGAGTAGTCGGTGGCAAAAGCCCCATGCCAAGGAACGAACGTTGCAAAACAGCGATTGCCGTTTCATATTCTTCCCAGTCACGCGGAGGCTCAAGCCCTAAATCTTCCAAAATGTCAGTACGATAGAACATCATAGGGAAAACTTGAGTAATTGGCAGTGCATAAACACCATCTAAGTAGGTAAAAATTATTGGCAATTCTGGTGCGAACCGCTCATCAACAATCTGCTGATAATCATCAAACTGTGTCAAGTCCGCCAAAAGCCCACGAGCAGCGAGCTGAATCGGGAAGTCACCGCCGATAAACAGCCCGACATCTGGTCCTTTCCCTGCGAGCGACGCTTCCAAAATTCCGCCTTGAACTAAGTTTATACTTATCCAAATATCATGGTCATTATCTTCATTAAATCCTGAGTCAACAAGATGTTTAAGTGTAAGCGCTTGGTCACGCCCTAAACCTACCCATACATTGATATCTTCGCCCTCAACATCACCAAGACGGGTAAAATCTTCAAAAAATGAACCGATAAATCCTCTCCAAAGGAACACAAGCTGTCTCCAAAAGCCTGGGTTTGCATTTGAAAAATCTTCATGTACTGTTGCGATTTCAATGTAGTCTAATTGCAACGGTTGTCTACCCGCTTGACGTGTCCACGCCGACAAAGACGAAATGTTATCCCTAAGGCTTTGTAGCCTTTGCGGAATTCTATCAGGGTTTGCGATACACCTGTCGAGAATAACCGCCATAGTTTCAAGCATAGCCGCCTCTGACCCACCACGTGTGAGCCTTTCAAGATGTTCCTGTTCAGAACGAAGAACATCCGCAATTCGTTGGAACTCATCTAAAAGTTCAGGAATTTGTCTATCAACGTGATAAGGGTTAAAATCATCAGGGTCTGGTCCCGTAATCATAAGAATACGACGATAGAAATAGTTCAACCTAAGAACTTCGTCATTAAGCCTCATAAGGCTTTCACCGATGTCTCCCGGAACCACTTCGAGAGTAATTCTGTGCATTCCAGCCTCAAAGAAAAGGAACACATCTTCAGCATCACGGTCATTGTTGTTAGTCGTAAAACTCTGTTGATACCAGCGGAAAGCATACAAAAACTGAACGTTTTCAAACTCACTCACTGGAACCACTGGCGAACTCCATTCACCAGTTTCAGAGTCATAACTCGAAACCAATACACGCCTGTTTGCGTTAAATCCACGCAACATATTCTGACGAACTTTTGCAGAAACACGGTAATAACCATCATTAGGAATTTCAAATTCCCACGTCAAAGCCTGACCTGGTCGCTGCCATGATTCGTTTCCTCCAACAATATTGTAACGCATCTTGACTGGATGATACGGGCTTAATCCCGCAGAAGTGCTGTCATAAGTAGGACCCAACTCGGTTGAGTTTCTAAAACGTGGCCATTCACCTTCAAGGCGAATCGGTTCGCCACGTGGTAATGCAGGTGTAGCGTTAATCGCCGAAACGTCTGGAGTCTCGTACGCTGGTACAGACGGGAAGTTCAAAAAAGTGACTGTATCAAAAGCAACACCGTCGATTTTAATACCAGTAAGTGTAATCGTATTTTCGCCCTCTTCAAGAAAGAAGAAATACGGTTCATTAAACAGACCCTCACGGTCGATTACAGTGTCATCAATCCATGTATGATACTGAACCTGACGTGGAAGCATTTCATGGTTACGACTATCAGTCGCAATCGTACGTGTCGGAATAAAATTTCCGCTCGCATTCATTGTACCTTCATTTTGCCATAATTTATCTAACTGAAGATTACGTGACGACGCAAACGGATATTCACCATTGATTCTAAAACCTAATTCAATCGCATTATTCATACCGATTGCTGCATTTAAGTCCCACTGATAGCGTTCAGCGAACTTAGCACGTGCCGATTCAGCAGTAAGCGTTCTATACGAAAACTGCATATGATAAAGCCCTGTTTCAGGCACGTTAAACGTAAAATCAAACTCACCCAAGTCATTACCCCAGATGAGAAGATTTTCACGCCCCTCATAATCACCAATCATGTATTGTGGATTTTCATCAAGCTCTTCATTCGGGCGAGTAGCAACAATACTTTCCGCAAGATTAACAACGATTTCGTTCATAGGGCGATTTTCATTTCCATGAAGCGCAATATAATGTTGATACAAGTCATTACGAGCCGTTCCACCCATAATCCCAGCACCTGCCATACCCGCATTTTCTCTTAAGACTTGGTCGAAATCACGTGGGGCATCTATGTCAGATTCTGTAGCATCAGAATCGACATCAGGGTCAACATCAGCATCGAGAGTTGCGTCAGCATCAAGTTCTTCGCCATCATCTGAGTCGTCTTCATTATCACCGTATTCAGACAATTCAGCATAATCACCGTTAGAACCGTTACCATCATTTTCATAATCTTCGGCAACCGCTGAAAAAGAGGTCAGTGCCATCGCCGCAATTAAAAACGCAGCAAGCGCCCTTTTTGCTTTTTTGACTGTGCTATACTTCATATTTCTCATAATCTTAATCCACCCCATAATTATTACTCCGCTTTCAAAGTTGACTTTGAAAGCTCAATATGGCTCTGTGGCTCACTCTTTCGAGCAACCGCCAACAGATGCCAATTAATCCTCCGAAGTGTCAAAGCATTTCGAGGGATTAACTAATAGCGTATTTTTACTATTATACCATAAACAAAAACCTTTGTCAACAACTTACACTAAAATAATATGCCAACTGAAAAGACAAAATCACCCAAGCAGGCTTGTTTGAACAAAGAATTATACATTATCAATTGTTCATCACGCCAGCATGATTTTAGCGTACCCTGTGATGTCGAGACCTAACCAAATTCCAGTTTCTTTGAACCTCGACGGAATTGTCGGGTCTTTTTTTTCAGAAATACAAGTGACTATATTCCTGACATATAACCCCTCAAATCCGATGAAATCATCAGGGAATCCTTCAATCGAACAAACTTCACGAATAGTCGCCATCGGAAATTCACCGAGAACATTTCCGTCATGACAAAACCAGTATCCACCGTTATCCGCATTTTTTTCAACTGTTAGCGGGTCTCCTTCAGCAATTCGTTCTGCGATATACAGTTGCAGACGAATAGCATCACCCATCTGTTCAGTCAAGAACGATTTGCCATCAACATCTCCCGGTAGCCCGAGTTCAACATTAAGGCAATGCCTCGAAGCTTCGCCTTTATAATTGTCGAGTGCGACTCTAAGAGGTCGCCCCAGAGAACTTTTGCAAAAGAACCAACCGTCAACCGCCCTTTTCTTTACCACACGTGGTGTCATTTCAAAAAACTCACCTACTGCGGTGAACAATTCAGCCTCTTTTTTAAGTTCTTCTTCAGTCAACGCATCACCGAGTAGTAGCATGATTTCATCATAATCTTTACCGCTAATATTATGTTTTTTCACGTCATCAAAAGTGATAACTGTCACTGGCGAATATATGTCATCTATGTTCAAAACACACTCATCAACCGTATCGGGGAGTCTGCTCAAAACGTCCGCTAATTCAGTGATTTTTAGAATCGGTTGTCTGCCTTTGATGTCGCCACAAAGTGAATACAAAGCCTCATAAAATTCAAGTGCGTCTTCGCTATCATTTTCACCCTCGCCGATTCGTACCGCATATCGCATAAGAAACGCATCTTTATCAATTTCGTAATCACAAAAATCCCAGAACATATCGGCTATTCGGCGATTTAGTGTGTATCTCTCAGCTCCAAAAATTCTGTGACGAACATTGTTACCATAAAGCAAAGTCGAAAAATATCCCGCTTCATCTATGCTTTCGCAAATCACTAAAATTCGCTTGCCATCCGTTGGTTCGCTAAACTCTTCCGCAACAACAATCTCATCACTTGCCGTAACAACGGTCTGAGTTTTTGTTAGCCCATCTTCGTTATTGCTCTTGTCTAGAATGTCTGATAAAATCGGCAAAATCACCGAAACATGAGGTGGTTCAAAACTTGCATCTTCATAATCAAACCCACTGTTTTCACCCGTAAGTTCTCCGATTTTTCCGCCAACAACTCCAGTTTCTAACTCATCGTTTTTTAACTCTGATGAATACTCGACACGAACAATTCTCATCGCATTTGGGAGCTTCATACACTCCTCATATTTATGGCAAGCGGTATTTTCGCACCTGCACGACCATGCAAGTTTTCCATCAACCCAAACTCTGCCCCAAACACGTTCTTTATTTTTTGAGTTGCGACAACCCACTCTCTGTCGAACTTCTTCAATTTGTGGTTTGGTGAACTTAGCCGCATAACTCTTAGGAAAGCGAGTTTTAAGCACATTCAAAGCCTTATGCCCATACACTCGCCGAACAAACTCATCATCGTTTTGAACCTGTGGAAAACGGCGAACATAAATGTTAGACGCAACAGTAATGTTAGATTTCAACACCTAAACTCCACTCCCCCTTCAAGATAGCCCACTACAGACGTGAAAAGCCCGTCTTTCGGGGCATACCCTCGTTTTACTATTCATCGATTGCCTTTACATCATAATAAAACGTAAGTTTGTTGATTTCTATTTGTTTGCTAAAATTTTCGTTAATGTATGAGTTTTGTACAAAAATCGACGCACTCTGGTCTTGTTCGATTCGTGCGTACAATTGTAGATTCTCTTGTAAGAAGCCCTTAGTTTCTATGTTCAATTTACCGTAAACAAAAGTGTTATCTGAATTTGTGAGAATAAAATGTGCATTCTGCGTATCTTCTACTAACGAAAAATTAATCGGCCCCACTTGTTGTCCTACGTGGCTAATATTTTTCTCGAAAATCGGATACACTGTTCCATCCGAAAGCAACACACCCACATCATCGTTGATTTTATACCCTCCACCAGAATCGGTCGAAGACAACAGCGCAACACCTTCAGCGACTGACCATGCGGCATTTTCGGGTAAAATAATCTTCTCTTTACCAAACACGTTTGCTACAGCATGAGCAAAAGGTTTAAGCCCCGAACTCCCTCCCGCCATAATCACCGCATCAATTCCAGACGCACTAACTTTTGCTTGTTTCATTGCGACCGAAATCGATTTAAGTACCCGTGATTTAATTATAGGGATTACAATATCTCTAAAAGTTTCATAAGCTAAACCAATCGAAACATCGCCAAACGCCCCATATTTTTTTAGCTCAATCGTGGCATCTCTCTCATCAAAAGCGAACCCTATTTTTGCTTTTTCGCACGCCGATACCAATTTATCTCTGTTACCAGCCTCCATATTATCGAACTCTAAGTCTATACCATAAACGCCAGCGATTTTAGCGTGCATTCTATAAGCCAACTCTAAATCAATGTCATCACCACCGATTTTAATTCCGTGGATTGAGTTTTCGTAAACTTTAGTCCCCTCTAAGTCTAAGATACTTATGTCGAGCGTTCCACCACCCCAGTCTATTACCATTACTCGGCGATAGGCACGAAACACCTCACGATTGTTACGATTAGCGACATAAGCAGCAGTCGCCTCACCTGCAAAACTGGTGAGTTTAATTCCCGCTTTTTCAGCCGCTCGCTTTAGAGAACGCCGAGCTTTAGCCGAAAAATCAACTGGAAAAGCAAGTGCCGCTTCTTTTATATCAATTTTATACGTTTTTTGAATATTTCGCCGCAAATACTTCAAAAAAGCACAAGTAACATCTTCACCAGAATACCTGTTCTTCCCCGAAATAACCTCGCGTTCAGAACCAATATAAGTTTTTAGCGACGGCACAATATAATGGGTTTCAGAAAGCTCTAATCGGCGTTCTTTAACCTCTCGTCCGAATACAAGTTTGCCTCCCTCTTTCGGAATAGCGATAATCGACGAGAACGGGCTACCAGCATTTTCACCCAGCCGCTGAACCGCAACTCCACCAAATTCATCCAACCCTACACGGACGACAGCGGTATTAGTAGTGCCAAAATCTATACCTATTACGCCCCCATTTTTTAATGATTTCATCGACTTTCTTTCACACCACCTTTTGTCGGTTGACATTCATTACTCCGCTTGCAAAATCAGAACACATTTGCAACTTTTCGACAAATTGCAATCAAACAATCATCGATTATCAACTATTCGTCATCAATCTGCAAATTCTATTTCGAGTTCGCTCCTTGGATAACCACACAGTTCTAATACTTTTTTGCACAACATCACTATATCATCTGGTGTGCGATTTAGTTCAACCCACAAGCCGTTTGACAGCTTACGAGGCGAGCCTTTGATTCTATTTTGATTATAACTGAAATAAAAACTCCCCATCGGGTTTAAGTCTTCATATTTGTCGAATTGTGCTACAGTGTACGGGTTTTTAAGAATCAAGATTTCGCAGACACGTACAAGCATTTCCGACCAGTTACTGACCTCGACCCTCCTACCAAACATCGTAAACCCGTCTAACACCCTTGAGTGATAAATCCCAGTCGTTGCTGTATGCGAAAAGCCCGAAAAATCATCATCTTTGATTGTTTCAAGCACAGTTGGTTTTTCATCAGATTTAGTGGGTTTTACAGACAATTCAATATCCGAAACTGGTTCTACCACTTGTTCTACAGCAGGAATGTTCACTGGCAAAACTTCTTCTGGCGAAGGAACAGGCTCAAAAACTGGCATTTCTACTGGTTTTATTTCTATATTTGTTGCACTTGCGTTTAATACACTTTCTTCTGGCGAAAGCGGTGAAAGTGCCGAAATCTTCTCATCAGTATTTTGAGTGTCGTAAGCATCCACCTCTTCACCGACTGAAGGCATTTCAGATGCGTTCATCTCGCTCATAAAAGACGGTATGTCGTAATTATCAACGGCAACCGTCGGTACAAGCTCGATTTCGCCAGTATTTGTAATGCTACCTTTTAGGCTTGAAAGAACTTCTGATGAATCCGCCGATTCTTCAACGACTGCTACACTTTCAATCCCCGGTATGCTCGCAACACCTGCAAAGTTTTGAGGGTTTTCTAAACTCTCCAATGAGTTCTCACTTGATGTCACAAAAGTTCCGAACGTTGATGATTCTTCTGATGATTTCGGTGTTTGAGCTGAAAGCCCTTCGAGTTCAACCAGCTCGATTCCTTCATCTGATTCGGTTTCTTCAACTTCTGACACTACTTCCGCTTCAGTCTCAATTGCATCAGTCGCCCCAGTTTCATTTATAACAAAGTCACCAAATTCACCATCAGCAGAAAATACGTTTTCAGATTCCTGCGTTTCAGCATTATCAAACTCTGACTTATCTTCATCAATCACAACGTTAAGAGAATGCCTCTCGTCGTTTCCAAAATCAGGCTCTACAAAGATGGGTTCGGCGTTTGCTTCCGCCGCATCTTGAACCGCCTGCAATTCAGCCTGCAAGTCGTCTGATTGTAATTCAGATTGTAGTTTCGCCTGCAACTCTTCTTGTAATTGCATTTGTTCGCGCAACTGCGCCTGCCAACGTTCTTGCAATTCTGCTTGTAATCGAGCTTCTTCGGCTTCTTCCGCTTCCACCTGCAATCGAACTCTTTCAGCTTCACGTGCGGCTTCTTTCGCCAATTCTTCCTGCAACTGCGCTTCTTCTTCGGCCTCTGCGGCTTCAACCTCTGCCTCAGCTTGCAATCGAGATTCTTCGGCTTCTTTAGCTTGCTTTTTTGCTAACAGTTCTGATTGACGTTCTTGTAAATCTCGTTCAAAATCACAATCAGTTTCGGACTCAGGCTCTTCGGAATCCATAGAATCACTCACGATATCCGTGTTATTGATTTCCTCGACCTCACGCCCTAATGCACCAATAAGCCCACCGATTTCATCGGGAGCTTCAGTGGTTTCAGATTTTTCTATAACTTCTGTTTTTTGAGGCAATTCAGGTAGTTCGATTTTACCATGTTCGTGGCTAATCAAAACGCCGCGAGCATCATGTGATTCATCTTCATTGCTGGTATTACCAGAATCATCACCACTGCCAATCAGCACGCCTGAATTTTCAGCTTCAGTCTTAAAAGAGCCCAACGAGTCTTTCAAAGCGCGCATTTTTCTTAATGCCACAAATGACTCTTTCTGAGTTTTGAGCGAAAGCTCTTCATCTTCTATATCAATCGCTGATGCGTGTAGCTCACGATTTTTCTTTTCCACAAGCTCAATTTCATTTAAAATCTCATCAAAAAGCAAATTCAATTTTGAATTTAGGTTTGTCACATCCACTAATCGACCCCTCCGTAAATTTTAATTATACAGTCACCCTACTAATAATACCACAAAAAACGTAAAAAGTAAACAAAAAATCTAAAAAAAATAAAATATTTTTATAACTTTTCACAAAAAATTACTACCACAACAAGTTCTAACAAGATATAGGGAGTGCTATGCACCCCCTACACTATGGTATTAGATTAATCCACGTCGTCATCTCCGATTTCGAGACCGTGTTCACTGTCAGTTCCATCTTCATTGTCGTTATTGTCTTGAATCTCATCTTGAGTTCCATCTTCATTGTCGTTATTGTCTTGAATCTCATCTTGAGTTTCATCTTCATGTCCATGACTATGGTCATCTGAATCGCAACAGCCATCATGTTCATGTGCATGACTGCCATCAAGGTAAATCACCTCAAACCCAAAATTTCTTGGGTGAAATCTATTATCTGGAACGTCTTCACTTATGTGCCATATAATTTGCCTATTGCTCCCTTCTATTTCAAGAGTGATTCCGAACAGTTCGCCATCTTCATTAAAATAAGCCTTTTGTTCGTCACCGTTAGCTAATTCGAATCTCTCATATTCAAGTTCGCCTTCCCCCAAGAATACCTCAGCACCAGTGCTGAGCAAACGTGCATCAACAAGGTCGATTAATCGGTCGAACCCTTCGAGACCATCTCCGTCTTCGTCAAAAATGCCAAGGTCAGCTTCAGTCGTTACTGATTGCACTGCCACACCGTCACGAATTGTATAAGTGTAACCATCAACAATAATTGATTGTAACATACCAAAAATCAAAAAAGTAATATCATTTCCTCGGCGATAGAGCGTCACTAATAACTCGTCGATTTCTATATTTAATCGATAAGCCCCAGTCCCATCATTCGCCATTAGCTGAAGTGCTCGATACGTTCTCGTTTGTCTTAGTTCTTCGGGGATTTCTCCAGTAGAACGACATCCAGTAAAAGTAACTGCTGTAAACATAAATACCAAAGCTAAAAGTATTGCTGTGATTTTTCTTTTCATTTCATATATCTCCTTAATTTGAAGTCTGCTTCATCGAGCTTCGAGGAAGCAAAGCCCGTCTGTCGGGGCATACTCTTGTTTAGCGTTAGTGTTGACAGTCGTCGCCACAATTTTCGTGTGCGTGTTCGTCAAGAGAATTCATGTATTCTTCTAAATCCATAATCTCATAGCCTTCTGGAACGTCAAACGCATCATCTGGAACGCTGTCAAAAAACGTAAACACAGTCACTTCACCGCTTAAACTTTCGTATGAAGCTACTAAAACGCCGTCATCAAAATAGAAACGAGTCACATCGCCGTCATCGTCAATAAACTCTTCAAAAAACAGTGTTTCTCCAAAAAAATCTGTCTCACCTGAATCGTTTAGAACCGTACCATCAGCTGCATCAAAAATGAACCCAGTCCAGTTAAAATCAAACATCGCCAACGTTTCTTCATCAGCTTCAGTAACTAGTACCATCATATCTTCTGATTCAATAATATACAAAAGCCCATCAGTGATTAATATGTTCATGTCCATCCCAGCAATCGCCACGTCTATAAACACATCATCTCCACGAACGTGTAGAATCATTCCGCCAAATTCTGATTCATCTTCCACTGAAAAAATTTCAGCTTCAATCGAAAACTCATCTGCTCCGAAAATCCGCTGGACTTCTGAATAGAACATAGTTTCTTCAAACGCTACACCGTCCTCAGCGTCGTTATTGGTAACGTCTCCGCCATCGTTAGATTCATTGTCATTACCACTCGTGCCGTTATCGCTACCATTAGCACTACCGTTAGTACTACCGTTATCGCTTGATTCGCGACGAGCATTCTCCTCTGAATCATCCCCCGAACACGCCACCGCAAAGAGCATAGCTCCTGCGATTACTACCGCCAATATTCCTTTTTTAATGCTTTTCATAAACACTTCTCTACTTTCTTTTTTACATAAGGGTGTATTTAAAATGCTGAACAGGCTCTAAGCCGATTTTTTACCAGAATCCTCTTCAGTTTCGCCTTGAACTTCACCTAAAAACTTAGGCAAATCCATACCCGCTTGATTAAAAACCTCGTTCAAAGGAGGTACGGATTTCATCATACCAGAGATAAAGTTCGCAGTCGAATTTTTTCCATCATCACCCGTTCCAGAATCCCAAACGGTAACTTTGTCGATTTTAATATTCTTAATCGCTTCAACCTGAACTTTCATAAGCTCTTCCAACTTATCTGCAACAATTAACTTGACAGCATCCTCGGCGTTTCCAGCAGCACCAACGAGTTCTTTCATACCGTCTGCTTGTTTGACAAGGATTTCTTTCGCACCATTTGCTTGAGCTTCCATTCGCATAAAAATCGCATCAGCATCACCTTTTGCTTTTTGACGAACAACCTCTGCTTCAGCTTGAGCCGAAATAACCGCTTGTTGGCGTTCAATTTCCGCACGGACAATTACGTCAGCTTGTTGAGTAGCACGTTCAAGTTCGGCACGACCATGTTCTGCTTTTTGTTCTGCAATATAAGCTTCTTCTTTTGCCTTTGCTGCTTGAACCGCTTCCGCTGCTGTTGCGATTTTTAGAGCTTCCGCTTCTTTTTCACGACGTGCAGCTTCAGATTGTGCTACTTGAATTTTTGCGTTATTCTCACCCTCGATTGCCGTCGCATCAGCAGACGAAACCTGAACACGCTGGTCTCTTTGAGCGTGTGCTTGACCGACTGCACCATCACGGTCTTTCTCCGCAACCGATTTTTTGGCATCATTAATAGCTTTTGCTGCCGCTTCACGCCCGAGAGCTTCAATGTATCCAGCCACGTCAGAAATATCAGTGACATTTACGTTAATAAGCCTAAGCCCGATTTTCTTGAGTTCACCCTCAACATTATGCGAAACCTCAGCTAAGAATTTGTCACGGTCAGAGTTAATCTCCTCAATCTCCATAGTAGCAATAACAAGCCTAAGCTGACCTAAGATAATGTCAGACGCTAAGTCTTGAATTTCGCTCATCTTCAGCCCGAGTAAACGCTCAGCGGCGTTTTGCATAACCCCTGGCTCAACCGAAATACCAACTGTAAATCTTGACGGTACATTTACACGAATGTTCTGCTTAGACAAGGCGTTTCGTAAATCGACGTTAATAGAAATCGGCGTTAAATCCATATACTGGAATGATTGTATTACTGGCATGATAAAAGATGCACCACCGTGAATACATTTTGCACTACGTGTCTGACCATCTTTGTCAGAACCGACCTTACCATAAATGACGAGAATTTTGTCAGACGGGCATTTGCGATACCTCGAAAGCACCCACATAAAAATTACGAGCACTACAATCACAAGTGCGACGATTGCGTAAATCGTTTCTACTGGCATACCTAAATTGTCCATTTGTTCTCCTTTTCTCAAGTAGGGGGACTCCCCTATTATTGCTCCTCAATGAAACTATTGCGTTTTGTTGCGGTTTAATATATAACTAAATTCGTTCTACCACAAGAACATTTCCGCCAAGAATATCTACCACACGAACTTCAGCGTTATTCGGGATTACGCCCTCATCTTCGCTGATAGCATCAAACTCCACCAAACGTTCGCTTGTCTGAATAGTCACTTTTCCTCTTCCTTCACCTTTAGGCGGGATTTTGAGATAAACGCTCCCCCCACTTCCGCGCAAATTTTGAACATCAAGCGTTCCAGTGTGTGCCAATTTCAGCAATGCGAACATCAACCGTGCCATGGCATACATAACCAATCCGCCGAATAAAAGCCCCACAATCACTGATAATGACGTAGGAATCCCCATTCGCCTAAGCAAAAGTGACACCCATCCAAAAACGCTAAAGAACGATGCCACGCCTTGAATCGAAAACAAACTCGCCGAACCAAAATCGCTAGGTCCTGAGCTGTAATCGAAATCAGTGTCAACATCACCGAACCCGACTATAATCAAAATCGCTTTAATCAGCAAAATCAGAGTAGACGGGATTGCAACGCAATAAAGCACTTGTTCAATCAAAGCGAGCGAATCCCACCAGTTAGAAAACCATTCCATACATTCGTCACCCCTTTCTCTGACTCCTAAGTCTATTTTATTACTTCGCAACGAAAGTCTTAACACTCACGGCAAAGCCGCTCGTGACTTTCGTTGCTCAAAATGCCCCTGTTTCTCGTTTGCCTACGGCAAACAACCGAAACAGCAAGGCAGATATTAATTCACAAAAATATCAAGACATTTGTTGCGAATTAATACACGCTTCACACTTATAATATCAAAATTAAACACAAAAGTCAAGCGTTTTTGTTGAATTAATTGCAAACATAATAAAAATTTTAACATAAACAAATCCCCCACCCCAAAAAACCGCATATTTGCGTGATTTCTATGGGTGAGGGATTGGAGGTCTAAGTTTAGTTATTTTTATCGCCGAACAGTCCAGCTAAATCGTTATACGGGTCGTCGTCATCTATAATCGGGTCAAAAGCACCAGTGATTGCCGCTGTCAGAGTTCCAGTGTTTGTGTTTCTTAAAGACGGCGGGTCACTTCGCGGAGAAGAAAACACTGGGTCACCGTTTACATCGCGGACAGTTTCAGGTAAAGGTGCGGTCTGAAATTCCCCTCCATCACGTGGAGCTGGTCGTCTGCGTCTACCACCACTTTCCATAAACGATGTTGCTACAACGGTTACATTCATGGTATCTTTTAGTTCATCATCATAGTCATACCCGAGGATTACTTCAACATCAGGATGAGCCGCTTCGGTTAGCTTTTGACTGACTTTGTCGATATCCGTCAAAATCGTATCCCTCGAAATACCTAGATAAACAAGCATTTTTCCCGCATTAGCAATCGACGTTTCTAAAAGCGGGTCACTCACAACTTGTGCGACTGCTTCTTCGGCTTTAGCATCGCCAGTACCAGTTCCGAATGCTATATGTGCAATACCAGAGTCTTCTAAAATAGTTTTAAGGTCAGCGAAATCAACGTTCATTTGAGCGGTTGTGCTAAGTACTTCAGAAATGCTTTTTACTGTTTTGTACAACACGTCATCAACCATAGCAAACGCCGCTTCAGCAGTGAGTGCTTGGTCGCCGACTCTATCTAAAAGTGCTTGGTTCGGAACAACAATTAATGAATCAACGTTTTTGCTCATCTCCTGAACGCCTTTTAATGCTGTATTCATTTTGCGTTCACGCTCAAACCCGAAAGGTTTTGTCACAACGCCGATTGTGAGAACTTTCATAGATTTTGCAACTTCAGCAATTACAGGAGCAGCACCAGTACCAGTTCCCCCGCCCATTCCTGCGGCAACAAAGACCATAGCAGCATCACCAAGGCTGTTTTCGATTGACTGACGGTCTTCCATAGCTGATTCTGAACCTACCTCTGGTTTTCCGCCCGCACCACGACCTTTGGTTAACTTTTTACCAATTTGCAAACGCTTCATAAGAGTTTTATCTTTGCTTAATAAAGCTGGTACATCAGTGTTGACCACTAGGTATTCCACACCTGCGAATCCACTTTTCGCCATATGTTCGACAGCATTTCCACCACCGCCACCAACACCGACTACTTTTATGGATACGTCATAATCAAACGCCTCGAGCGTATCAAGCTCATCAAGGTCTAAAGTGTTATTCTTATCAAATTCAAGAGCCATTGTTCCACATTCCTTTCATATTAACACGTCTACTTTTAATTATATCAGATTTTTTCCTGCTTTGCAAGCCTTTTTATGAATTTTTTTCTACATATTTCATAAAAAATCATAAAAATTGCTACAATTTGTGGTTACTTGTTGATAAATGACACCTAATTAAATCATTAGACCTCCACGGAACCCCCCTCATGAATGGAGTTTTGCAGAAAATTTTTCGTCAGACAAGGCGAATTTTCGCGGTAAGACTGTATGTTCTTTCAAAAAAAATCAACGCAGCATGGCGACAAATTTGTCAAAAACACATCGCAAGTGGGTTTCCGTGGAGTTCAATTAAAAACCCTTCAGGTGTTAATCGCAAAGTGGTCTATTGGGCATAACCACAAATTTTCTTGCATACAATCTAAAAGTATAGTCGGTTAAATCGAGAATGGGCGAAGGATTTTCGAGGATATTTTTCGTCAGACAAGGCGATTTTGCCCTATCAAGCAGGCAAAGCCTGCTTGATAGGGCTTTGTGCGAATATCCGTTGATATTTAAGAAATTTTCAACGCAGTATGGCGGAAAATAGACCGACAAGACAAGCCTATTCTTGATTTAATCGAC
>WRGW01000068.1 GCA_009786985.1 Oscillospiraceae bacterium | reverse complement strand
TTGCACAAAAAACGCAGGCAATACTTTGTGTATTAACGAGTATTTTTGGGTAAAATGACGAGAAAAGCCTGTGCTGCGAAAATGCGGCAAGGTTTTCAGAGATTGCCTATACATCACTATAATTCTACAAACAAGGTGAAATTATGCTAAAATCTATATTGAAAAATTTGCCACCAGCAATCGGATATCTATTTATGGGGAATCTGTTAGGACAGGTTATGACTTTTTCGTTAGCAATGTTTAGAAGTTCGACTGAGATTATGTTGTTAGCGACTTTATTTTCGCTGACGATTTATTTTTTGTTAATCGCCGTCCCTGCTTATAAAGATGGTCAGAATGAGCGTAGCAAGGTCACAACAAAAGCCCTGCTTAAAGAAAACAAGGCCGTTCCTTATATGTATCGATGGTTATATATCGGTGTGTTTTTGTATGCGATTATGCTAATTCCTTCAATCATTTTTATGACGGGGCAAATCACTGATGGTGTATATCGATTGCTTAGTGGGGCGGTAGCGCCACTCGGTTGGATTTTGATTGAAGGCACTGGCGAGTATGTAGAAATCGCAAACGCCGCAACAGGGGCGGACGAATACAGAGAACTCATGCGACTGATTCCGTGGAGCGCGTGGGTGTTTATGGGATTATATGCGTTGACAATTCCAGCTTGTTATATCGGATATGTGTTTGGATTAAAAGGTAAATTTGATAAGTGAGAACCGATTCCTAGCATTGCGCAAAATTTTGCCTTGTATGACGAAAATTCGTTTCATAAAATCACTCATTCGGAGATACTAAACAGGCTCTAATCGTTTATACCAATTGTTCCAAGAATCAAATTTACAAGTAATACCCCTGCCAACATAATCATGGCGGGGTGTTTTATTGCGATTTCTTTTGCGTTGAACACATCGCCTTTTTCGGAACTTTCGGCGGTTTTAGAATGATTGACAGTTTCAGAATCCTTAGATATAATATCAGCGGTGAAAAATTTTCGACGTGCTAAATATACAACTGATATTGTTCCGAGAATCGCCAAACCGTTTAGTGTGGTTGCTGCTACTTGTGAAAGCCCGTGGTCACTCATAAACGCTAGAGTTAGAGTAAAAATATTGTTCGCCATATGTATAAAAATTGCAGGTTTGATTGAGCCATCTCTACTCTTAACCGTGACGAACCCCAAAACTATTCCGCCGACCGTGGCGTATAAAAATTGCGTAAAGTTGCCGTGGAACGCACCAAAAAGCACAGCAGTAATAATCACTGCTTGATTGTCGCCGAATTGTCTTAGTGGCTTAAGAAGCATTCTGCGGAAAATGATTTCTTCGACTACTGGTGCAACAACTCCTACAAATAAAAGCATTATAAGCCACTGTTCGTTTTCGGTCGGCATGGAATTTGCGAAAGGGTCCCCAAGCGGTGCTGTTCCAAAAAATCGTGTAAACAGGCTGGCTATCATATGAGTGAACATATTCGCTACTATGCTAAGAAAGTACAAGGCTGGAAAGCATAGCAGCAATTGTACACGTGAGGCTGGGTTCTGAATTTCTCCGACTCTCGAAACGTTTAAAGAACTCGAATTTTTTGAACGCTTTGTAAGAAAAGCCTCAAAAATAAAAAGAGATGGGGTATAGACTATAAGTGCATTGATTCCCCACATCGCCATATAACTTAGGTGAATGTTTCCGTCAGAGTCTGGCGTTCCAAAAGCACGGATTGTACTCACTACTAAAACGTGCATAATTTCTTTCGCAACAATTGTTGCTACTACTAATATTGCAATAAGTGATAACAGTTGTTTATATTCGATTTTTAGATTTTGGTTGTTATTATTCATACTAAACACAAACTCCTTCTCGTAGGGATTAGCTTGAAGAGCAAGATGAGAGCGCGCCTCCAAAAGGAGGGGCTTTTAAGCTCTGTCAAGCAGGCAAAGCCTGCTCTTCGAGAGCTTTGCTCGTCCGATGGAGGTTAGCTTGAAGTCTCGCCGTCGAGATAGCCCGTTTTGCGGGGGATACTCTTGTTTTGCAAGACGAGAGTTGCGGTGTCAGTGGCTTTGCCACTGAGCAGGCAACTTGAAGAGCTTGCTCGCCGTCGAGATAGCCCACTACAGCGAAGCAAAGCTCCGCTTTCGGGGCACACTCTTAGCTTACCTTATCCATCTAAACAAAGTTGACGCTAAAAATCCGCCGACAAAAGCATCGATTGTTAGTAATAGCATCAAGACCACGGGGACGCTTTTGATTAAAAGCAAGCATTTGCGTTTTATTGTGAGTTCGGGCGAATGAACATACCTGCCATCGCTTTTTAATGCTGCACCAGTTCCATAAACCTTAATTCGCATAATTCGCCTGATTGCGAGAGGAATCCCTGCCACTAATAACGCTATGAATACGACAAAAAACACTGTAAATCCTGCGAATACCGCCATGTTATGGTCGGAAGGTTGTGTTAAGGTTTCGCCAGAAGAGGTTGCGGTATAAAACAGCCGTTCTTGCACTGCGTTAGTTGACAAAAATACCATCATTATTCCCGCGACTGCGTTGAAAACACCGTGTAAAATCGTAGCGGCAAGGATTGAACCAGTCTGGATTGTGATATAAGCTAAAACCATTCCAAGCACAAAAGTATAGGTGAATTGCTGAAAGTTTCCGTGCATGATTCCAAATAGAAAACCAGTTACTATAATTGCAAATCCGTTCCCATAGGGTTTTAGTGCATTTAGGAGAATACCTCGACACAACAGTTCTTCAAAAATTGCAGCGGCGAACACCATATGAATAAATAAAACTATTCCACTAGCTAAGTTCGGCGGGAGCAAGCTACCCATAGTTCCGAAAGAGCGTTCTATGATTTCTGATTCCTCGCCGCTTGCACCTAAATCTCTTAATCGCATAAATAGCCATGCAATCAACAGTGATGAAAGGTTTACGATTTGCCCTAACCCATACATAGAAGGAAAATTTGCGAGTGCTTTAGATAATCGTGGCGGTTTTTTATAAAGGTTTTTTAATGAAGGTTGATTCTCGTCTTTAAAAATCCCTGCTGCTGCTATTATTGGAATAAAGTATAGGAAGACTGCAGATAGGCTCAAGTGTAGAATATAAGTCGCCGTCGTACCTATAATGTCTATGAGGTGTAGGTGAATGTAACCCACAATCAAAGTGCAGATTATGCGACTTATAAAGAACACAAGCATCACAAACCCTAGCTTAAAGCAGAGGTCTTTGAATTTTAATATGTCTTCTGATTTTTGTGGTTTTTGCTGGATTGCCTGATTGTTTTCCATTTAGAACTCCTTGTGGTCTAATATTCCATTTCGAGTTGAGAATTTTTGTATAATTGATGTTGTTTGATTTGATTAGCATTTCAACAAGTCCACGTGGCAGTTGACAAGCATGAAAAGTTTTATCTAGAGAGCGTTTAATTTCAAGAAAGTGTTCTTTTTCGATTATTGGTTGTCGGTTTGTGCGTTTTTAGAAAATTCATTGTTCTTTTTTGCCTTGACCTTTCATAGCATTCTTCGCGCGACGAAGTGTATTCAACTTCCAGTTCTGCTTAACACGAAGCTCCGCCCGTTCAATCGCCAAGCTATCCGGAGGGACGTTTTTGTTCACAGTAGAACCAGCCGCAGTCATCGAATTTTCGCCGATTGTTACTGGTGCAATCAGGTTAGTATTACACCCGATGAATGCGTTATCTTCAACAACTGTGCGATATTTGTTGACCCCGTCATAGTTCACAGTAACACAACCGCACCCGAAATTCACCCCTGTACCAACATCACTGTCGCCAACATAAGACAGGTGCGCAATCGACGATTTGTCGCCAATATTTGCGTTCTTGACTTCCACAAAATCGCCGACTTTTACATAGTCACCCAAAACAGTATTAGCACGCAAATGTGCAAAAGGTCCGACCGAACAGCCAATTCCGACCGTGACGTTTTCACGAATGACCGTGTTTGGCAAAATCGTTGTATCGCTACCAATTACCGCATCTTTAGCGATGTAGCACTCACCTATGATTTCAACGCCGTTGTCTGAATGTTTATCGGCGATTATATCAAACGCTATGTTGTTTAGCTGACGTAAGCCACGGCGGTCATTCGCACCAAGGGTAATGTAGCTGTTTTCGCTTTTGAACGCACCGACTGGTTTACCTGCTGTTTCGTTAGCCAGCCCGACTACATCAGTTAGATAATATTCAGAGCTTTTGTTCGCCGTCGTTAATTTTGGGAGCATTACGTATAATAATCGAGTGTCAAACCAATACGCACCAGAGTTTACCTCGGTGATTAAACGTTGTTTTGGCGTACAGTCTTTCTCTTCGACAATCGCTTGAATCGTTTGAGTGCTTATGGCAGAATCGACAGACCCCCCCGACTCCGAACGCAAAATTCGCCCGTATCCCTTAGGGTGAACTAAATCCGCCGTAATAACCGTCACAGAATGCCCTTTGGATTTGTGGAGTGTGTATGAGCTTTCAATCGTGTCGCTGTCAATGAACGGTGCGTCGCCGCATAAAACCAAAACATCGTCCCCTCCCTCTTGTGTTCTGCTTTTCAGAAAGTCACGTGCTTGCATTACAGCATGACCAGTTCCGAGGCGTTCGGATTGCAAAAACGTCTTACAATCAGGGTAATGTTTTGATAACCAGTTTGTCAAAAGCTCCGCCTCGTTTCCTATGATTACCGCAGTGTGTTCTGGAGCGATTCCCGCTTTTACAACAGCGTCAAGCACCCATTTCAACATAGGTGCAAAAGCAACTTCGAGTAGGACTTTTGGTTTGGCGGATTTCATTCGTTTGCCATCTCCCGCCGCTAAAATTATACACGATTTGTTCGTTTGCATATAAATACCACCTTTTCATTAGTTTCATTGCCAGGGGTGTGTGTCATAAAATCATAACAAGCACAAATTTCAAAGCCTGTTTGTTTGCATAAATTTTCGATTATGTTTAAATCATATGCTTTTTCGGTTATTTCTATGTTGTGTCGGGTATAGCCTTCCTTGGTGTTTTTGGTGGAGTTGTGTTGAGTATAGTCCGCCGCATTATTTTGGGTGGAGTTGTGTCGGGTATAGCCTTCCTTGGTGTTTTGGGTGGAAAATATGTCGAGCACTATATCGATTTCACCGTCGCCACAATAAAAGTTTTGCCAAACGCAGTAGATATTATCGTTTTCTATTACAAGGGTATGTCCATCAAGAGTAACTTCATGTTTGTAAAGCGTATTGATGTCAAAAACAAAGATTCCGCCAGCGTTCATAAATAGTGCGACTTTTTGCAAAACTGTGCGGATTTCGTCTAAATTTTGAAGGTGATTTAGCCCGTCAAGGGCACAGATTGCTGCATCAATTGTCCCGAACAAATCAAGCTCACACATATCTTGTTGAATAAAAGTTGTGCGTTGATTTGTTGACTTTATAATCGCTTTAGAAAGCATTTGTGATGATGAATCAATTCCGATTACGTCCCACCCCAGTTTAGCAAGCTCTAACGAAAGTGAACCAGTTCCGCACCCCAAATCGAGAAGAATAGCGTCTTTTGAAATTCCCGATTCGGCAAACGCGCCAAATTTATGGATTAGACCGTCGTAGTATTTCGCTAAATCTAAGTAGTCTAACCCCACTTCTTTCATAAGCTCGTCATAAAAATCGGAGAAGCTGTCATATTCCATTACAAAAACCCCTCTTGCTGTTTTCTTGGTATTGCTGTGCAACGAAAGTCTTGACAAGAGTTTTGTTGCGGTTTAATAATCGAAAGTATACCATAATAAAGCAATATTGTCAAGCATAATTTATGACTTTAGGAGAATTTTTAGGGATGTACTTAACGCATACTTATTACGATTTCAAAAAAATATACAAATCCCCATAATTTTTCTGAATATTTTTTGTGAAAGTTGTTGACTTTGTAAAATTAATATGATATAATACGAGTATTAGTATTTTACGATAGCTATTTTTGTGTTGATGTGTCTTTGACTGCACTATATGTAGGTGGGATTGGCTAATAACACACAAATTTTCAAGATTTTGAAAACTTCACATAATTTTACCAAATTTTGCGAAAGTAGGAAGTGTTTGTAAAAAATGCCGAGTTTTAACAAAAATAAGTATAGAACCCATACAACATCTGACATTTCTAACAACAGCATTGGAGAAGTGGTTCGTGTAGCTGGCTGGGTTGAAAACATTCGTGACCACGGCGGTGTTATGTTTGTCGATTTGCGTGATTATTACGGAATCGTTCAGGTTACGATGCAATCACTTCAGAACGAGTCGTCGATGTTGCTTTCGCTTGAGGGTTTGCGAAAGGAAGCGACTGTAAGCATAAGTGGTGAAGTTGTTCAAAGAAATCAGGACACCTTTAATCCCAAAATCAGTACGGGTGAGGTTGAAATTGTTGCAAAAACGCTCGATGTTTTAGGGAACGTTTATGAAAATCTACCTTTTGAGCCTGCAAGTTCGCGTGATGTTGGTGAAGATGTTCGATTAAAGTACAGATTTCTTGATTTACGTAATCGCAGAATGCAAAACGCACTGATTTTACGTTCTAAAGTTATATCAGAGATGCGTACTATTATGGACGGTATGAATTTTCTTGAAATGCAAACGCCGATTCTGTCAGCGTCATCACCTGAAGGGGCGAGGGATTTCTTGGTTCCAAGTCGTCGACATAAAGGAAAGTTTTTTGCATTACCTCAAGCACCGCAGATTTTTAAGCAGGTACTGATGACATCAGGATTTGATAGGTATTATCAGATTGCACCGTGTTTTCGAGATGAGGATGCACGTGCTGACCGAACAGCAGGTGAATTTTATCAGCTTGATTTCGAGATGGCGTTCGCCGAACAAGAAGATGTTTTCAAAGCGGGCGAAACGGTGATTTCGCAGTTAGTGGAAAAGTTTAGTGGGCTTGGCGGTTTTGAGGGCTGTGTCCCTGCAAAACTCGGCGAAATTCCACGAATTAGTTTTAAGGAGGCTATGCTTAAATACGGCACAGATAAACCGGATTTACGCAATCCCCTCTTTATTATAGACATATCGGAAGACTTTGTCAATAGTGATTTTAAGCCGTTTTCTAATAAAGTGATTAGAGCGATTAGAGTCCCTCATATGGCAAGGCACGAAAAAGCGAGCAAGAGCTTTTTCAAAAACATGGAAGAGTTTGCGGTTTCGATTGGCATGAAAGGTTTGGGGTATGTCAAGGTCGAAAAACCCGAAAACCTAGGTGATGGAGTCGGATTTGATGATAGTTCGGGTGAAAAATGCTGTTACGCAGGACCGATTGACAAGTTCCTCACTGATGAATCTCGCAAATCGATTTGTCGAAAAGCTCGGTTACTGGTGGATGATGTGTTATACTTCATCGCTGAAAGTGACGAGAATGTGGCGGCAAAAAATGCAGGTCAAATTCGTACAGAGGTTGCAAAACGTTTGGGGGTGATTGCCGATTGTGGCGACATCAGGTTTAAGGCGTGCTGGATTACCGACTTTCCTTTTTATGAAAAGGAAGAAGGCGGTGAACGGGCTGGCGAACCACGGTTCGGGCATAATCCGTTTTCGATGCCGCAGGGTGAGCTTGAAGCGTTGAATACCAAACCACCGCTCGAGATTGTGGCATATCAGTATGATTTTGTTTTGAATGGCGTTGAACTGGCATCGGGTGCGGTCCGAAACCATAACCCAGATATTATGGTGAAAGCGTTCGAGATTGCGGGCTTCTCTGAAGATGATGTGAGGGAAAAGTTCGGGGCGTTGTATTCGGCTTTTAGATATGGGGCACCTCCTCACGCTGGAATGGCTTTTGGGGTTGACCGATTGCTCATGTTGCTTTTGAACGAAGAAAACGTTCGTGAAACAATAGCGTTCCCACTTAATTCAAACGCACAAGACGTATTGCTCGGGGCACCGGGGGAAGTCAGTGAAATGCAGCTTAGAGAGGCTCATATCAAAATTCGGCAATAAATTTTGCGAAAAATTTTTTAGATAAAAATTTAATTAAAACAAGGAGAAAAACTTATGAACCAGATTAAAAAGATGAAGAATAAGTTGGTTGCGGTTCTGCTTGCAATTGTAATGGTTGCGACGCTTATACCGTCAGCCACGGTTGCGGGTTCTGGCAACCGGAGCAATGACCCGTACAATTACCCTGACCAAGCGGCGGGAAATGAAGGTTTTACGATTGCGGATGCACTCCATACCCTTAGGTACTTGGTAGAACTCCCTACACCGATTCGTTCGGGTGCGAGAGGTACGCCATATAGTGCCAACGCATTTTGGGAATACCAACATATGGACCCAGCGACAGACATTATCACAATTAACGACGCACTACAAATTTTAAGACAACTTGTAAACCTTTCAAACACTGCGGCACGCCGTGTTTGCGAACGTAACCCTTTCACAGGTAGAGATGGTTGCGGGCAAAGACCTACGTGGGTTCGTTGGATTGAATCTGGCGACAATGGCGGTGCAACAATCAACCCTAATGAAACGCCTTCAAGCCAAAACGGTGGGCGATTCTACTTCACTTACTGTGGATGTAGAGGAACTGCGCCTCCACCGCCTCCAGAAGACCGTACATTAAGAATCGCTAACATGACGCTTAATCCAGGTAACAGCTGGAATGACCAGCGTACTGCTACTGGAACAGCTTCAGGTTCGATTACGATTACTAATCGCGGAACTGCTCCTTCATGGCTAAACATTACTACAAGTGGTGGAACTGTTAGGGCGCGCGTAGCTGCGAATGCTCCTGCCACGTTTGGTGCATCGAGCCATACTATTACTGCACGTCGTGGTTCTGGTGCAAATGCAGCGACAACTACGTTCACAGTTACGATTGCTGCACGTACTGCTGTACCTCCTCCACCACCGCCAACGTTCAGTGTACCGAATGTTGTGCTTAACCCAGGTAACAATTGGATTTCAAGTGTAGATGTTGCAGGAACTGCTACTGGTGCGATTACAGTCACGCCACCATCTAATCTACCAGATTGGTTTACTAATGTTGAAGTTAATCA
This sequence comes from Oscillospiraceae bacterium, assembly GCA_009786985.1. Taxonomy (GTDB): domain Bacteria; phylum Bacillota; class Clostridia; order Oscillospirales; family Ruminococcaceae; genus Ruminiclostridium_E. The sequence continues at coordinate 6,147 of WRGW01000068.1, read as the reverse complement.
ACTTATGGGTAGAATTATGTTTACTGCAACACCACCTGTTGATACAAACCAAGTGTTCACTTTCACGGCAGCACGTGAAGGTCTTACCGCTCAGTTTACTGTAACAGTAACACGTGATGGAGGGGCTCCAGATTTCAGCTTGTCTCCAGTTACTGTTCAACCACCGAATAACAATACTGCGACTTCTACGCCTGGTGGTTCTGCGACTGGTCCTGCTGTGGTACGACCTGGTCAGACAATACCTCCATGGCTTAATGTAACTGGAAATCCTGATGGTACGGTAACAGTATCGCTTGTTCCTGGTGCGACACCACCTTCAGATGTAACTCAAGTACCTGTAATCGTTGATAGAGGCGGTGCAGAAGCTAATCTTGTAGTTACTTTCTTACCAGAAGGTACGGTACAAGACACGATTACAGTCAATGGCTCAGATAACGCTACGATTAATTTCGATAATACAAATCGTAATATAACACAAAGCGTTACAGTTGGCGGAACGGCTACTGGTGATATAACAATTACACGCCCTGCTAATGCCCCTGATTTCCTTGTAGTGACCCCTGGTACCCCGATTACCGTTGCGCTAACTGATGGTGGACCTGCAATAGGTCATACCGGAACGTACACGTTCCAAGTTTTACGTGGTAATGCAAACCCTGCTACTCTTACTGTTAATATCAACCTTACTCCAAGTGCGAATGACTCTCTAAGCGTTCCAGACTTATCGCTTAACCCAGCTAACGAATGGGAAGATTCGGTAACTGCATCAGGAACTGGTCTAGGGTCGTCTGGCATGATTTCTATTGTAAGACCAACTGGAACTCCAGAATGGTTAATCGTTACTGGAACTATAGATGGTGTTACTGCAACCCTTGGTGCTGGTCACCCTGAAACGATTGAACCTGCACAATCATTCCCGCTGACTGCGGTAAGAAACGGCATTACAACAACGTTTAATGTAAGCGTGGAGATTCCAGCAGGTACAGTAGTTCCGCCTACTCTGATGGTTGTACCAGATATTACGTTCATTCGCTCTAACAGAGATACAACACAATCTACTCAAGCAAGTGGTACAGCAAATACTAACCTAACAATCTCTGACAGAGGTGGTGCACCTGCATGGGTGAACATCGTACCTGGTGCTGATGGCGTAATCAATGTCAACCTAACACCTCCTCCAGAAGAACACCCTTCACAAACTTGGACTATTACTGTAACTGGAACACGTGCTTCAGACGGTGAAACCGCTACAGCTACGTTCACGATTACTGTAAACATCCCAGCATTAGGCGACCGTCCATTGGGTCCATGTGGAAACACTGCTGGACCGTTTGAAGGTAGAGGCACAATCGGTTCTTGTCATGGTGCTACTGAAGGTCCAATTTGCCCAGTATGTGAATACTGTGAATACTGTGACTGGGGCTGGTTCGGCGTAATCCAATGTAACGGTTGCGGAATCGGTTCTGACTGTGCAGCAATTGAAGGAAGAGCGTTCTGTGCTGTATGTCTAAACTGCGACCAAGACTGTGCGTGCGGAACACCGGCAGCGTTCCCAGTTGGTACTGGTAACGTAACTTGTGTAAACGCTCGATGCATTGCACCTGCTACACCAGCACAAAGACCAGGTTGTATGCACTGCAATTGGTGTCACCTCTGCTTATACGACACACCTCAAGACCCTGATGGCGGAAGTGCTCCTGGCGTTCCGTTCGGTTCAATTATAACTGGTACTGGTGCTTGCGGAATTTGTCGTTCAATGCAAGGTCAAAACTGGGGATAAGTCATAAAAGTCAGACTTATGCTTGACTAAAACAATTCAAGTGCGAGGGAAACCTCGCACTTGGTTTTTTGTCAATTGTTTTAGAAGCTGTGTTCATAGCCTGAGCACAACTTCTAAACTTATACATAACCAATAATTCATGGAGGATGCTGATGTTAAAACAATGTCGAACGCTACTCGCTATAATGCTCCGCAATGAAACTATTACGTTTTGCAACAAAGTCGCAAAACAGTTTCATTGCTCAAAAAGTGCCTGTTTCTCGTCTGCTGATAGCAGACAACCGAAACATTTGCACAATATTAAACCTTACAAAACGCAAGCGTTTTGTTGCGGTTTAATAATAACAGCAGTTTTGTTCTTGAACGCTTGCGATTTTGTCGAAGAACTCTTGCAATCGGAACAGTCTGGTCAACTAGAACAACCAGAACAGCCTAGTAAACCTGAATTCGACGAGCGAACCATCGTTGAATCGGTAGGAGAGCTGGACGCAAAAATCGCAGAGATGACTGGGCAGTTTCAGCGTTCAGCAAACGTCTTAATCCGAAACGTCGAAATCTGGCAACAGCTTTCGGGATTTTATGAAGATAACCAACATCTTCTCGTTCTAAGAGGGATTAGAGGTATGGATATCGAGTTCTTGTTACGAGAAGACGGTGTTTTAGATGCAGTCATCACACCAGAATATGAGATGTTTAAGAACATACTCATTGCTTATGAAAACGATGACACTTCACACTTGACAACGCAAGAAATTCAAGTATATGAAATCGCACAATCAGCAGTCGCAACTTATCGTGGAAATACCACTTTTGAAACTGCCCACGCACTCCATACGTTTGTCAAAAATTCGATGGAGTTTGAACACAACCATGAAAACAATCCGAACGCATTCAACGTTTATGGAGCATTGGTTGAGGGGAGAGCGGTCTGTCAAGGTTATGCTCAAAGTCTTCTGATTTTGTTGCACATGGCTGGAATCGAGAATACGCTAATCACTGGGCAGGCAGGCGACGAAGAACACGCTTGGAACTTCGTCAATTACGGCACTGCGACTAATCCGAACTGGTATCATGTCGATGTTACTTGGAACGATACCGAACATGGGCTTTCAAACCAGTTTTTTAATGTGAGCGATGCAGTTATCCAGAGAACGCATACTTGGGAGAGGGCTAATTTCCCGCCTGCGACTTCTATGCAGCGTAATTATTTTAAGTTTAATGCGATTGTCGCTAATAATCCCGAACAACTTGAGGCGATTTTTGTAAATCTTCACAACCAGGAGCGAACTTTTATCGAAATTCTCTGCACTTTTGATGTATCACCTGAGCATCTAACTTTTCTGCATCGATACTCTGTTGCACCTGAGTTCAAAAGCAGCATTTATGGTGAAGATGTTCTGCTTACGGTGGTGCTATGACAAACAAGAGGATTCCCCAGAGGGGGAATTTACTTCCCCCATCGGGGGGAACTCGACGAAAGCCAATTGGCTTATACGTCCACGTTCCGTTTTGCAAATCTAAGTGCAATTATTGCAGTTTCTATTCGGTAGAATATCGTGAGGCGTTGGCGCTAGAATATAAATTCGCAGTAATTCGTAACGTAAAGCATTGGGCTAAAGTGGAAGACGTGGTTTTCGACACAGTCTTCTTCGGTGGAGGAACGCCGTCGCTTTTCTACAAAGAAATCGCCGAAATCATGCAGTTTATACCGCTAACAACTAACGCTGAAATCACCATAGAGGCAAATCCAGATGATGTAAATCAGAAAATGCTCCAGACTCTAAAAGGCGTGGGCGTGAACCGTCTGTCAATCGGTGTGCAATCGCTCGATGACAGTGTGTTGTATTCATTAGGGAGGCGACACGATTCGCTGTGTGCAACAAAAGCAATCGAACAAGCACACACAGAAGGATTTACAAACATCTCTGTCGATATAATGCTTGGCATTCCAGAGCAAGACTTGCTTAGCGATTTGAAAAAAATCTGCACTTTGCCGATTAACCACCTGTCTTGTTATATGTACGAGAGTAGTAACACAATCGACGAGTTCGACCAGTCAGATTTGTATCTAAAAGCAGTGGATTTTTTGGAGAGTAGCAACCTGCACCAATACGAAATCAGCAATTTCGGGCGACCGTGTAAGCATAACCTCAAATACTGGCGGTGTGAAGAGTATGTCGGAATAGGTTCAGCTGCTCACAGTTATTACGGTGGGAAACGATTCGCGGTCAGTGAAGATGTAGAAGCATTCATATTAGCTGACTTACAAGAAACCTACATCACTGAAGAAAATCCTGGTTCGTCAGAAGAACAGCTAATGCTCGGCTTACGATTGTGTGAGGGGGTTATGGCAAGCCCGAAACAGCTCGAAAAAGCACAATCTTTACCTTCTGAATATGTTTGTGTGCGTTCAGGCGAACAAAAAAACCTCTCACTGACTGCAAAAGGTTTTCTTGTTTCTAATAGCATAATTGCAAAATTGCTCGATTGATATGGGTCTATGTCAACGTTGCTTTTATTCCAATATCGCGCCGATGATGTGCGTTCTCGAACTTGATTTTTGCTATACCAGCGTATGCTAAGTCAAGAGCGGATTTGAGTTCGTCAGCGACAGCAGTCACCGCAAGGACACGCCCACCAGAAGTCACCAGTTCGCCAGTGAGCTTAGTTCCAGCGTGGAAAACTTCACAACCAGATTGTTCGCATTCGGTAATTCCAGTAATCGTAAACCCAGTCTGATACTTTTCAGGATAACCGCCGCTTGCCATCACAACGCAGGCGGCTTTTTTGTCAGCGAATTTGACAGAAATCTCACCTAATCGCTCGTCAATAATCGCCTCGACTATTTCGAGTAAATCACAATCATTTCCTAAAAGCGGGAGAACGGCTTGGGCTTCAGGGTCACCGAATCGGCAGTTATATTCTATGACTTTTACGCCTGATTTAGTAAGCATAAGACCAAAATAAAGGCAACCTTTGAACGCCCTGCTCTCGCTCGTCATGCCTTTGATTGTTGGCAGGAAAATAAGCTCCATACATTCGGTGGCAACAGCGTCAGTGTAATACGGAACGCCAGTGACTACTCCCATTCCGCCAGTGTTAGGGCCTTTATCACCGTCGAACGCACGCTTATGGTCGGTTGAAGCTGGCATCGGAACTATAACCTTACCGTCAGTAAAAGCTAAAACCGTGACTTCAACACCGTCTAGGTATTCTTCGATTACGATTGATGGCTTATCCTTTGACACGCTCGAATCACTCGAACCGCCCGAAAATTTGCCATCAACTAACATCGAACGAATTGCATCAATCGCTTCACCCTCGTTTTCAGCGATGATTACGCCTTTTCCAAGTGCAAGCCCATCATACTTTATTACAGCAGGATAGCTGTTTTGAGCCTTGATGTAAGCGACTGCATCATCTGCCTGTTCAGCTCCGACAAACGCTTTATAATCCGCAGTAGGGATATTGTGTCGAGCCATAAAAGCCTTAGAAAAGGATTTACTACCCTCTAAAATAGCAGCGTTTTTGTGAGGACCAAACGCTCTGATTCCAGCAATTTCGAGAGCGTCAACCATTCCAAGTACAAGCGGGTCATCTGGAGTGACGAAAACTAAATCTACTGATAGAGATTTAGATAAAGCGATGACACCATCAATATCAGTAGCGTTCACTGCATGACAAGTCGCTAAACTAGCGATTCCACCGTTACCAGGTGCCGCATGAAGTTCTGTGACTTTCGGCGAACGACTAAGTGATTTAATCACAGCGTGTTCACGCCCACCAGAACCTATTACAAGAATTTTCATATGAGTATGTATATAAAACCTTTCTTTTGGAATTTTGTGTGTTGCACAACAATAGACCTCCACGAACCTACCCCACTACCTATGCCTAAACTGTTTGATAGGTCTCTTGCTCCAAATCGCTGATTCGTCAGGTTAAAAATGAGAGAAATAAATTCCCTCATTTTAGCCCTTGTTTAGCGTAGTTTGGCTCGTGGAAGTCTACATATCCACACAGTGTTTATTTTGCAAACGCTGTAGAAGTCCCGCAAATGTCACAAAATCTTGCATCATCAGGGTAGATGAATTGAGATTTATGATATTCACAATCAAGATTAGTGCAGATGTTTATGTTCGGAGCGTCAACCGCAACATTAGCAATGTTATCCCCGCAACCTAAACAAAATTTAGATTCGATTCTGTAAGACTGTCTTCCACAATTAGTACAAGTTTTCATTAGTTTTCCACCTTATTATTTTTAAATGGGGGTAAACCCCCAAACCCCCTCGGACTGCGTTGGCAAAGCCACCTTGTCCTACTGAAGCCTAGGGGTAAACCCCCAAACCCCCTCGGACTGCGTTG
>WRGW01000067.1 GCA_009786985.1 Oscillospiraceae bacterium | reverse complement strand
GTGCTGCAAATCCGACAACACGGTAGATGTTGTCAACGAAGACTTTCTTTACTCGATGAACCGTTTTTGTGAGCAATCCAATTTCAACAAGCCTACCGATGAGCTTTACCACTTCAGAACGCCCCCACTTACCAAAGCCGAGTTGTTCGCAAATGTCGTTGTAGCTGTTCCATGATTTGCCGTACTCGCACGATTGACTGGCAAAAGAAAGAATCCGCCCGTGCCGGTATGAGGCGGTTAGTGAAAAAGTTGCTTAAGCAATACAAATATCCGCCGGAGGGTTTGGAAGATGCCATCGCAACCGTTATCGGTCAATGCGAGATGTGGGCTGATAATTGAGGCGAAAGGAAGATAAAATCATGGCTACAAGAGGCAAAAACATACAACTTTTCTTAATGGACGGAGATTCAAGCGGGCGTATGAAATGCACTCTCGCTAACTGGACGGGTGTGGCGTACAAAATTCCACGCACCGTGTTAGAAAAGTGTAAAGGGCGCGAAGACCTCTCGCAAAGCGGAGTGTATTTCCTGTTTGGGATTTCGGACGAGACCGGCGATAGTGTTGTTTATATCGGACAAGCAGGCGTTCGCAAAAACGGCGAGGGTATTCTTTATCGTTTGCAAGAACACAAGCGCGATGGACACAAGGATTACTGGACTGAAGCCGTGGTCTTCACAACCTCGAATAACTCTTTCGGACCCACAGAAATCAGCTATCTTGAACACCGCTTTACAAATATGGCTGTTAAGGCGAAACGCTACGTTATCAAGAATGGCAACGAGCCTGCGTCCGGCGGTACCCCTACCGAGGAAAAGGAAAGCGAATTAGAGGAGTTTATCGAATACGCCTCAATCGTGATGGGTACGCTTGGGCATAAGATATTCGAGCCGCTGACGAAAACAAAACCCACCGTAATTATCAACGATGATGCTACTGACAATAACGATAACACCCTCTCATTAAAACGAAAAAGCCGCAAGAGCGGACAAACGATAGAGGCAACCGCAAAGCAAGTTACAGATGGATTTGTGGTTCTTAAGGGTAGCCAAGTGGAACTCAACAATTCGGAGAGCATTCCGCCCGGAATTAAAGAGGCACGGCAAAAATCCAAAGTTGATGAGAACGGAATTTTACTGGAAGATGTGCATTTCAAAAGTCCTTCATACGCCGCCGCGTTTGTTGTTGGTGGTCACGCAAACGGGCTGACTTCATGGAAAACCAGCGAAGGTAAAACTTTGAAAGAACTGGAAAATAGTGAGGATTAGCAATAAAACCTACACAGTTTTCAATACCAAACCCTATTCGTGATTTATCAGAGCAGAAAACCGAGTAAAATTCACATAGCAAAACGCCCGTCTAAAAGACGAGCGTTAAGATAATGGGCGTGGCAATTACACCATAGCCTCAAAGCACTGGAACAAATTGCGTACAATGTGCTTTGCAATCGCCTCCGCCGATTCCTCGAATTTGTCGGGACTTGGTTTCGGTGCGGGCTTAGGTTTATCGCCGTTGTCGCTCTTATGTGAGCCGTTGCCTGTGAGATTTCGCTGTTAAAACAGTCTTCGAGAGCCGAAACGTAAAGTTTTCCGTCCGCACAAGGCACTTCGGTAATGTCGCCGACAATTTTTTCGTAGGGATTTTCAGACGTGATATTTCGTTTGAGCAAATCGTCAGATTTCTGAGCATTTTTGTCGGCTTTGGTGATTCCGCTTGGCTTTTTCTTGATTTTCAACGTCAGCCCTCTTTAATGCAGGGTGTTTATTATTTAGAGTTATCCTTTATCCTGGTCTAACAAAGGCGGTTGGGAATCATCATCGTCATTATTAGCAGTAGTTGCTTCAGTTGAAGCTGATTCTACTTCGTTTGTGCTTTCGGAATCGTTTTCGTTATTATTATCGACTGGAGTTTCGTTAGAAGTTTCATTCTCTACTTCGTTTTCAGGTGCACTCTCATCACTTTCAGGTGCTGGTGGCGGTGGAGGCGGTGCTTTCCCGTATGGTACACCATAATCGCCACTGTAATTACCCGAAACCGCAATTGCGTCTTCGTTCATTTCAAATGGAGGGATTCGACCTTGAGTGACTTTAGCTTCGATGAGCATTCCCCATGCAGCAGTTAACTCATCATCGTTGAGTGTGCTTATCATGCGAATTTGTTCGGTAGAAAGAACAGTTGATAATCTAACCGCTAACTGTGGATTTAATCCGTTTTCAAGCGACATAATTTCTTCAAGCGAGAGATTTTCGAGTAGCGTTTCAAACACAGCATTGATTTGCGTTCCAGCGACATGAACCTGTGCTTCAACGTTCAAAACTTGCTTGCCTGAATGGTCAATGATATAGTTTTCCCAGTGAATAAGTTCTGACACTGGTACAAAATCAAACCCTTTGTCTTTTAGTCCCGAAATAACTTCTGGTAACGCCTCAGTGGTATTTTCTAAATCAGTGTGAAAAAGAATAATCGAACCCGATTGTGTTCCACTTAATACACGACGTACGATTGTTTCAGGCGAAGGTCCTTGCCAGTCAACACTGTCAACAGACCACTGAATGTACTTGTACCCCATACCTTTTATTGTCATAATCGAATTATCGTCATACTCACCATAAGGTGCACGATAAAGTGTAGGGGCAGTACCTGTAATTTCGGTGATTTTGCGTGAGGCCTCACGTGTATCATGAATTAAATCATTGATATTCGCCCCCTCAACGTGTGGGTGCTTGTCAGAATGGCTCTGAATTTCATGTCCCGCTTGATATTTTTTTAAGATATCTTCGGGATACTTATCGACAAATTCGCCAGTGACAAAAAAAGTTGCTCTAATATTTTCTTCAGCAAGAATAGCTAAAATCTCGTCTATGTTAGAATTTCCCCACGCTGAATTAAACGTCAGTGAAATTTTATTATCATCACGCCCCACGTGATAAATAGGGAGTCTTTTTTCATCCGCACTCGTGCTGATTGAGGTGAGGATTGCCGCAATACCGATAATTACCCCCACAATAATCGCTATGAACAAGATTGCTAACCTCAATGCGCGCTTTTTTGTAACAGTGTAAACAAACATTTTCGTAACCTTTCCTTTCGTGTGACATTTATAGAGTTACTATCAAGATATGCTTGTTTTGCTTGTATTATTACAGATTGTCCTCAAAAAACGACTATATAGCGAATGCTGTGGGTTGAAAATGCTTTGCATTTTCAACTTAACTGATTATAACTGATTATGAACACAGCTTCTATATCAATTTCCCAAGCTCAGAATTAAAATCATCAAGAATTAGTCGTAACGCAGTTAGTGCGAGGGTGTAATAGATGTTTTCGGAGGACGTAACTTTTAATGGCATTTCGAGTGGCTGAACAGTTCTGCCTGAAAAAGCGGTGATTTCCCGATTAAGCGAAACCATTAAAGATGAGTTTTGAGCATCGTGAATATCTGTAACATAAAGGCTTCCATAACTCGAACAACTGAGCGTGTCTTTCTCGGAAATGCCACAAGTGATTACTGTACAATCAACTTCTTTAAGTGCAGACAACTGTTCGGCATTTTCAGAATTTGCGATTATTATACATTTTGAGGGCAATTCGGTTTGAAAAAGCGATGGGACAATTCCATCAGCTTTCATGACTATGATACATTCGGGGGCGTTTAAGCATTTTAATTCCTGAAATTCGGCGATGACTACCTCATATCCATTTCCAGATTGTATTATACTATTCTCGTTAATATAAGTTACCCTATATGAACAGCTAAGCTGCAAAAGCACGAGTTCACTAAACGCTGTATCAGAATTGTCACCAATTACATTTACGATTGTCATGTAAAGACCTCCATTAAATAACTATTGCATTTATCATAACCATATTCACCCTAAACTATACTTCGGCGACGGTCAAAAGCATCAACGGTGATTACATAGAACATGGTAGCAATCAAAGTGAAATTAACATTACCATGTTTGAGAGCAAAAATAATCGCAACAATCACAACTATTAGAGTAATTATTTCGATGACTTTTACCGCCCTTACAGTCAAGAATAGTTGCAAGAGTCGCTTGCCATCAAGACATCCGAGCGGTAAAAGATTAAATAACCCAATCGAAAGATTGATTACAGCAAACATAATCGGATAAAGGTTTGTGTAAGGTACAGAAATCATAAAGTATAACACTATAAATACTATAAGATTCGCCACGCTCCCAGCTACAATTATTGCAAACGAGTTGGAGTTTTCACAACCACCGATTTTGATTCCTCCACCACGCAAAACAATCGCAGTGGGTTTATAGCCTTTTAACGCCATCACAATTAAATGCCCGAACTCGTGAATTACGCAAGCAAACAGGCTCATAATCGCAAACCCTGTTGTATCAAAAACGATGAACATGGCGATTACCGCAAAAAAAGTGAAATCAATATGGATTTTTGTTTTGGTTAATGGAATTTGCTTCATTGAAGTTTCTCCTACATATGGCAGTTCTGATATTATAGTCGATTAACATAAAAATCTATAAGTTTTTTCGGTCTTTTTGACACCATACTACGTTAATTTTTGTTTGAATATTAGCGAATATTCAAACAAAAATTGCCTTGTCTGATGCCAAAAATCATCGCAAACCATTATAGATTTTCAAGTTAAACGACTATATCAGAGTTATCGGAGTTTTAAGATAGAAAAACCCTATCAAGCAGAACACTGCACGATAGGGCTTTTCGGGGTTGCTAATATAGCGGTTTTTTACAATACGGACAATTGGAATAATCCGAGTCACAAGTCTTTTTACACGATGTGCAGGTGACTTGTGGTTTGTTGTCAGCGTCGAATTTATCGCAAACTTCAGATACGTTATTAGATGGCTCTATTTCCAATTCTGCTCCTGATTTTTGAGTAGCTTCTTCATATTCCTTGATTAGTTCTAATGCTTTGTCCTCATCCGCTTTTCGGACATAGACACCCTGCCATTCATTGAATTTACGCCCACGCCTTGCCCCTGCTGATTTGACTTTGTATTCACCAGAAAGCACAACTTTGTAAAGAATATCATTATCATCTAAAATGTCATGCAACCAAAATCGTTCACGAACATATGGATGCCATCTGCCGTGTTTAATCATATAGATTAAAACTAATTCCTCATCATTGATGACATTTTTAAGAGTCGATTCCGCCCATTTGTCAGGGTCGCCATATGGTGTCGATAACATATGAACTTTTGCATCTTCAAAAGTGAAAGCATATTCTAGCTTTTCTTTACAGTCACAATAAACACGTTTTTTGAAAAGTTTCTTTTTATACTTAGCATTACATTTTGGGCAAACTAACATTTTGATTATACTTCCTTTTTAGATTATTCGATTTCTATAATCATAAGCTCACGTTCGTATTCAGTTAGTTCGTCGAACGGGTCTTCAACTGGTGTTTCGGTAGAATTATTCGGTATAACCACTTGAACATTTTGCGAAACATTAACGTCTGAAAATTCAGCAGATATTGATTTATTCGGAATTTCTAAGCTGAGTGGGTTGAGCGTTTTTTTGTCAAATACTAACTCATAAGAATTAGCATCTACACCAGTTTTGGATGTCACTCGAATAATTTCATTACTGCGACCACCAGCGTTTATTTCACGACCTTCACCAGCAACTGCATTTTCAAAAGCTTCGATAATCTGAGTGACAACTGCATTTGAATTGACTGTTGTCAAAGAACTAAAGCTAAGCCCCTCAAAATTAGACGTGATTTTGCCAGCATTGTAAGACTTGGTTAGCCCAGCGAGTGCAAAAGGTTCAGTAAAAATAACATTCCATTCATTCATGCTTACTCTTTCAAAATTGGCGGTTGCGTTAAATTCTCTAAACTGCATATTCGCCGAAAACGTGTATGCTTGATTGAGTTCGATTTGATTTGGTTCAAACGGATTCATTCGTTGACAACCAGTCATTGTTATTGCGGATGTCGCTATCGTTGCGACTATTATTATTGACAAAATCTTTCGTTTAATGCTTTTAGTTCTGTTCATTCGTATGTTTCTCCTATGTTGATTTTGATGTCTATAACCTTGCAATCTCTTCCGCAACATCGCTTGCGGTAATTCCCCAAAGTGATTTAACCTTAGAAAGTTCATCAGCGGCACACCCATGCAAATAAACACCTATGATTGCCGCTTCATAAGGAGGTGTCCCTGACGCTACTAACGCCCCAATGATTCCAGTTAAGACATCACCAGTCCCCGCTTTAGAAAGCCCAGCATTGCCAGTTGGATTTACGTATACTCTGCCACTTGGTTCAGCGATTACGGTATTCACTCCTTTTAGAACAACAATCACTCCAGCTTCTTTTGAAAAAAGTCGTGCATAGTCTATTCGATTTTTTTGAATTTCGGTTACAGAAAGCCCTGTCATCTTTGAAAATTCACCAGGGTGAGGCGTAACAATCACTTTTGCACTGGACATCCCTAACACATTTATATTATCGCAAATGCTGTTTATGCCATCTGCATCTAAAATAATTGGATTTTGTGAGTTTTGCAAAACAAAAGTTACAATTTTACGCGTTTTCTCGGTATCACCTAATCCACAACCACAGATTATTGCACCAGCCGATTGTAATTCATCTTGAAAATCTTTACCATTAAATCGTGCGTCTGCTTTAATAGGCACAAAGATTGCTTCAGGAACTTCAGACGCAATCGCTGTTACAACTTTTTCGGGTGTAATCAGTGTTACCAATCCAGCTCCTGTTTTAATTGCCGCCTTAGTCGAGAGCAGAGCCGCACCGATATAACGCTCACTCCCAGATATGTTCAATAGCCTGCCATTGTTACCTTTATGTGCGGATTTTTGCAAGCGTTTCCTAAGTGCCAATATTTCTGGTGTAGTGAATTTTGCTTCATAAGCATCATGATTATCGTTACAACTAAAATCGCTCGGAATTAATCCTATGTTTAGTAAAACACAATCACCCAAACAATCAAACGCAGGGTGAGATAACATACCTTTTTTGAAAGCACCAAGAACAAGTGTTACATCTGGTTTGAACGCATCTGAAGAAATTTCACCAGTATCGGCGTTCAACCCACTTGGTAAATCTATAGAAAACTTTAACCCACTACAATGGTCATTGATAAATCTAAATAATTTGCCGATTGTGGATGGAAGTTCACCGCTAAACCCGAACCCGTAAACACAATCAACAATTATGTCAGCGTTTTGCAAAACCGATTTTAGTGCTTCTGGAATTTTTGAACCAGACCCAGTATCAGTTTCTAGATTTGGGTTACTATCAGTACTTGAATAAATCACACTCGTCAAAGAAGACGATAATCTCGAATAGATTTCCCCACTTAATCCAGAACTTGGTTTCTGGTCTACGAAAACGCACAAAACTTCCACACCTGATTCTTTTAAGAGCGAAGCAAGCAACATTCCGTCACCGCCGTTCATGCCTTTTCCACATAGAAGTGCCACGGTTTGTGTCGTGAGTGCTGGTAAATGTCTACACAACTCCTCAAAACAAGCAGTTGCGGCATTTCCCGCTAAATCTGCGTGGCTGACACCGCGCTTTACCGCATTAGATTCAGCGTTACGCATTTGTTCGATTGTTACCAAATATTCCATATTTATTACTTCCATGACCTTTGTTATGCTCTTGTTTGGATTCGCCGTCGTGCCAGTGATAATATAGCTTTTGCCACATTCGCCCATTTTGTGGAAGTGTATCAAATGTAAGTGCTATACGCCACTCTCCTCAAGTATTTTTATCGGTATTACGCATAGTTTTAAGATTACCAATTTTATTTCGTCGCTCGACCAAGACAGCCTCGACATCTTTCCAATCAAGACCAGCTTCAGCACACAGTACAAGAATATGATAAATCAAATCACAAACTTCGTTCTTGAGTTCGGCGTTATCAGCATTTTTAGCTGAGATTACCATTTCGGTACATTCCTCGCCACATTTTTTTAAGATTTTGTCCATCCCTTTTTCAAACAAGTAACAGGTGTACGAGTTTTCTTCAGGAATATTTTTACGCTCAAGTACTATTTCATTTAGTTCGCCTATAATATTCATTGATTATTCCCCTTCTAACTCAAAATCACAAACCATGACCAAAGATAATACCCAAAATCATTATAATAGCCAATAAAATTGCCATAATTCTAAAGGCTAATTTCAAATTCTCACGATTTCTTTTTTTCATAATAACACCTTAATTTCACCTAAAAGTTCCAAAATGCTGAACGTAGTACCTCGTTCCATCTAAATCAAACGCCCCAACTCCGAGAAGCTCAAAATTCTCGTTTAATATGTTCGCTCTATGCCCCTCTGAGTTCATCCAGCTTTCCATTACCATTTGAGGAGTATACCATGTCGCACCAGTACGCGAATGTCCGCCTCGTGCCATATTTTCGCCTATTGTGGTAAACTCTATTCCAGCATCACGTACAGTCGTATGCCATTCACTGCCGTCTGGTCGTCTATGGTCAGGAGTAAAACGCTCATTAATTTCAGCAGCTCTGATTCTTGCAGTTTCAGCAAATTCAGGATTCCATTGTACTGGAGTTATGCCATGATTAGCCCTTTCAGCATTAACTAAATCCAGAATTTCGAGTGCAAGAGCGTTTTGAAAAATGCCAACCGTCGGAACGTTAGCAGGAGTAGTAACGTCATTCCTTCGTGGTGTAGTGGTTCTTGACGGTTCACGTGTCTGAGGTGTTCGTGGAGTTTGCGGTGTCTGTGGTGTTGATGGTGTCTGTGGTGTTGATGGTGTCGCTGAACCATTAGTAGCCGCAGTTGTAACAATTGCCCCAATACCTGCATCTATTTCCGTATCAGAAAACACACCAGTACCGCCATTAGTACCACTGTTGCTATAACCAGAATTTACTCCTCCATAATCTTCCATGACATCGATATGCGACGAATACTCACTCGATTGCAATGTTCCGTTTTCGTAAGAATCTGACTCATAAGATTCGAGCGTTGCATCGTAAGTTCCGTCTAGTGTTCCATCAAGCTCAAGCTGCTCTGGTTCACCCGTGCAAGATTTTAAGGTAAACGAGAGTGTAAGTGTAAGTAAGAATGCAATAATCGTTTTGTTGTTATTCTTCATATAATTCATACAGAGAACCTCCAGTATTGCTGGTTTTCGAGGGTTTTTAACGATTTACTTTTCTACCAACTAATTTATCAATAGTAGTAACCAAGTTACCGATTTCTGGTTTTGAAAGCTGTGCATTCGCTCCGAGTTCGCTACCCTTATGACGCATAGCATCATCAATCAAACTCGAGAACAGGATTACTGGTACGTTCTTTAAGTGTTTATCGTCTTTAATTAGCTTGAGTAGCCTATGACCGTCCATCACTGGCATTTCTATGTCAGAAATAACTGTAGCGACTTCGGTTTCGAGTGGAATACCATTTTCTCTTGTTTCATCACGAATTTTTGTGATACAATCCCACAACTCTTTCCCATCAGAGAATGAGCGAATATTAGTATATCCAGCACTAACCAAAGCCCCGTGAATCATATCACGCAAGAATGTAGAGTCATCTGCGGTAAGTATAGGCTTTTCGCTACGCTCGCGTTCGCCAAGCATTTCGATTTCCGATAGCTGGATTCCCGTTTCAGGGTTAATATCAGCGATGATTTTCTCAAAATCTATAATGCTAATCAGTTTCTTATTGATTTTAGCGACACCAGTAGCCAATCCATCTCTACCACCGAATGCGGTGGTATCTGGTTTTTCAATATCGCTCCATTTAATTCGGTGAATCCCTTCAACCGTATGGACATGGAACGCCACATTTAGCTTATTGAACCCAGTAATCATAAAAAGGTCACGACTATCATCTTCCGATGGATTTAATCCTAAGTAATAAGGCAAATTAAACACCGTGATTATTTTATCACGCGGCTTAAAAACTCCCTCAACACTCGCATGAGAATTTGGAATAGGACGAGTGGGCATGGTTTTCATAATTTCAGTCACTTTCGCTACGTTAATTCCGAAAGGGATTCCGTCAATTGAAAATTCCATTACCTCTAACTCATTAGTACCACTCTCTAATAAAATATCAGTATGCATATCACACCACTTTTCCTTATTTTTTTGTAGCAATCTTTATACAGACACCACTATAAAGTCAATCAGTTTAATAATACCTGAGCAATTGCTGTATAATATTACTCTTAAATTTATATTCTACACGATTTTTGAAGTTTTGTCAAGGTTTTTAAGCAAATTTGTAATGTAAAAAAGTTGAAATACCCTCAAACAATTGAAACAGGGTTTTTGTCGGATTTTTACGATATTCAAAAAACCATCCAAAAACTTTTTTACTTCCACCGAATTTTGACAAAATTCACGCTTGATTCATGATAGACTTATTAAGCCACCGACAAAGTCATGGCTTAATTGGCTACCTGTATCGGTTGTTTGTACGCTATGCAAACGAGACACAGAGCCATTTTGAACCAACAAAGTCGCCGAGCGGCTCTGCCATGAGGTGTCACGACTTTGTTGGTGAGGTAATATTACAAATTCAAAAATCGGAGGAAGTATATTTATGGAACGTTACGTACATAACCTTGTACGCCAAAACGGGGGTTATTTTCGATATCCGCTTATTTTCGTAACAGCGGTGATTATTGCAAGTTCAGAATTATTCGGTGAAATTAGCCCACTTGCACTGGCATTTATAGGAAGCCTGTCTAGCGGTGATACTCTGTTTGCGTTTTTAGGAACGCTTTCTGCATTCACAATAGTAGGCAATTTTTTTGAAGCGGTCCCTATTCTTTCAATGATGTTAGTGGTTGGTGTCTTTCGTTTTTTCTTCGCAGTAAATGCCAACAATTATATCAATAGGAGGAGTGCGACAAGTGGAAATTCCACACGTTTAATCAACATATCATCCGCCCTACTCACTGGAATAAGTGCTGGAATAGTCGGTGCAATTTCCGCTACTGGAGTGAGCGATTTAATAGGAACAGTAGTAATCGCACTCGCAACTGGGCTGTTGTCTTATTGTCTAACAATCACCTATCGGCTTTTTGTGAGCGGACATATACAGATTTTCACAAAACTAAACTCATCACATCTTAGTTTTGAAGGTGGAATTGCTCCATGTGGCTCGATTCTTTTGGCAGTAGCTGTTTTGTCGAACTTATCTTATATTCATCAAATGTCTGTAAATTTTGGAACTGTACTTGGAACAATAATAGCACTCACATTCTCAAAAAGCAAAGCATCTGGCAAAAGCCTGGTTTCAATTTTAGTGGCGGCAGGTATGGTGATTGTGAGTTCAAACTTTGCACCAGCAATGATAGTATTCGCATTAGCAGCAACTGTTAGCGGGCTTTTTAGCAAGAGCAGTTCGGCTAAAATAACACAATCAGCTGCTTTTATTTTTGCACTAGGTGTAGGAATTTCGATTATAGGCATAAATCCGTATACTTTGACTACAATGCTTGGTGCGTCAGTCGGCAGCATGCTTTATATTCTATTACCGTTAGAGGCTTTTATGACTTTTACGTCGAGATTTGAAAATCACACCAGCATACCAAACGCAGTTCCAACTACCACCCAGAATGCTGCTATAAACATCAAAACTGTTCCAGCAGAAATCTTTTCAGAACGATTGCGATTAGCAAGTGGGGCATTAAACGATGTTAAAACAGCGGTCGAAAAAGCTGGTGAAGTTCTGGACAAACGCGGAATTAAAGATTTCTCGTGGGTATATAACTCAGCTGGAGACTTGATTTGCAGAAAATGCAAACACAACATGGTATGCTGGGGAGAAGAGTATAACGACACTGTCACAAAAATGAACAAGTTGTCCTCAAAACTCCGCTGTGGTGAACAGCTTAATGAAAAAGACCTCCCTCCAAAAATCGCCAGTCGTTGCGAAAGAAAACCAGAATTCTTTTACGCATTAAGCGAACGCTATCGTGAGTTTGTAACAATCAATTCAACCAACCGCAAAATCGCCGAAATGCGAACCATCCTAACCGCACAATTATCAGCAACCGAAAATCTAATGCAAACCATGTCAGATGAATTTTTAGACTATTCTCATTATGACCACAAAATGGCACTATGTGTTGAAAAGATTTTACGTGAAAATGGGATTTCCAATCCAAAGGTTGCAGTCATCATTACCAATGAACGCATTTCGATTGAAGGATACGGCAAGGGCGTTCTCGATTGTGATGATTCACGATTGGGAGATTTGGTATCCGAATCTCTCCAACGACAGTTTGATTTGCCAGAAACTATTTCGACTCCATCGAATGACACTCACAATTCACATCATTTTAGATTTACTATGTATGAACGTGCGTTATACAGCGTCGAATATGGGGCGTATCAGCTCTCTAAAATCGGCAAAAACGCCTGCGGTGACTATTACGACAGCTTTGTTGACGGAAAAGGTTACGCCTATATCGTGCTTTCTGATGGAATGGGGAGCGGCAGTCGTGCAAGAGTAGATTCAGCTTTTGCGTGTGGGATGTTGATTAAACTCCTACGTGCAGGCATAGGGCTTGAATCAGCTTTAGAAATCATCAACAACTCACTCCTCGTAAAATCTTCTGACGAGAGTTTTGCTACTCTCGACATCTGCCGAATAGACCTTTATACTGGCAAGACCGAACTGTTCAAAGCGGGTGCGGCAGCGAGTTATGTTCATTGTAACAAAAAGCTCATCAAAGCGGAGGGCAAAGGTCTCCCCGTTGGGATTGGATATAAGGCTGTATACGAAAGCCGCAGCTTCACAATCGGAAACTGCGACATGGTGATTATGGCATCTGACGGCGCAGAACTAAACGAAAAATGGTTAGAACATGAGTTAAATCGAAGTTCTGATATAGAAGACTTGAACGAAACCGCAAAGACTTTAGTTGATACTGCAAAGTTCTCAAGCGAACGCCATGATTCACGTGCGAGGGAAGATGATATCTCTGTAATTGCCGTTAAACTAGTGAAATAGGAACATCTCTAATGGCAACCTCCGAAAACCTCATACACGTTTTCACCAGCCCCATTAAACTTTACGCTGTAAAGGGTCGTTACCCTCAACAACTCTCACTTAAACATAGTTTTAGCGACTTTGGATAGAATCTCAACACCTTTTTGAATTTCATCGTCAGATGGATATGAAAAATTCAGCCTAAATGATAAATTCGGCACTCTTTCATCTGGCGAAAATGCGTTCCCTGGCACAATTGCAACTTTGTTGTCGAGAGCTTTGCGACAAAACATCATCATCATCGCAGCGTCCAACCCGTCCCAACTACCTGGAAGTGTTCCCCAAATAAACAACCCGCCCTCTGGTTCAATAAAATCAATAGAAAGCGGCATATTAAATTGCAAAGTATCGAGCATTAGTTTGGCTTTACTTTTATACAAGAGTTGCAATTTTTTAATATGCTGATTAAAGTTATTTTGCGTCACAAACCTATGAACCACCATCTGCGGAAGAATGCTTGTATGAACAGTCGACGCTTGAATACAGACAGTTGCTTTTTGTAACAGCGGTGCCACACCACACATGAACCCTACCCTCAAACCAGGGGCTAAGGTTTTAGAAAAGCTCCCAACGTACACAACTCGACCCAAATCCGATTCTACATCGAGTTGTTTTATGCTCGGAATATCAGCACCTAAAAATCTAAGTTCGCCATAAGGGTCATCTTCAACAATCAAAATTTTATACTTGTCACAGAGAGCCAATACATCTTTTCGGCGTTTTAGTGACATCGTTTTCCCAGTAGGGTTTTGAAAATTCGGAATCAAATACAAAAATGCTGTTCGCGGATTAGATTTAAACGCACTCTCCAACTTTTCTAGGTTTATACCCTCATCGTCCATTTCGACCCCAACAAGATTGGCGTTATACGAACGAAACGAGTTTAGCGAACCAATAAAACTCGGATTTTCGCATACAACTGTTTCACCCTCATTGCAGATTAGTTTTGTTATAATTTCAATCGCTTGTTGAGCACCTGAAGTAATGAGTACATCATCAGGTGCATCTTTTCGAGCCGTGAATATGCCCTTTTCGGTCAACCGCAACTTGAGCCACTCACGCAGAGGCGGGTACCCCTCCGAAACTGAATACTGTAATGCGACATTGGATTCATTACGCAGAATTTCCGCTGTAATATCAGCAATTTTTTCACTCGGAAACGCATCACTTGACGGACTCCCTGCGGCAAAACTGATTACTTCAGGGTCAGCCATGTGCTTAAAAATTTCACGAATCACCGAAGGTTTTAGGTTAGACATTCGTTCTGATAATATGTTCATATTTATGACTATTCCTTTCTGTTATGGTGAGAATGACCCCACCGCAAACACGCACAACGTCTTGTAATGTTGGCAATTCTTGCTGAGCGTTTACAAAAATGTTCGGTAACACCGCAGGGCAAAGCTCACGAAGAGCAGGCTTTGCCTGCTTGACATAGCTACCCTGCACCCCTCTCGCTTCGCTCGAGAGAA
>WRGW01000066.1 GCA_009786985.1 Oscillospiraceae bacterium | reverse complement strand
TTTTCGTGATATAATGAAATGAAAAGGAGAAAAGATATCATAAAAAAGAAAAACAAAATCTACACAGAGGAGTTCAAACATCAAATCGTAAAACTCCGTGGGAGCGAGTTCAAAAATGACGCAATTCAGCAGATTTTAGACGCTTTTGGCATCCAGCGAAGCCTGTCTGCGAAAGGTTCGCCGCACGATAATGCCGTCGCCGAGTCGATTTAATCGACTATATAACATCGTAAAAACCGAGTTCGTTTTCGGGCAAGAGTTCGCCGATTTAGCCGAGTTTAAGCTGCACTGGTTCGACTTTGTCAACTGGTACAACCACGCCAGAATTCACGGTTCGCTTGGTTACCTTCGGCAAGCATAAAAAGCTTGGCAATGCGGTTAAGAAAAAATTGTTTTACGAAAACCTCAAACCTGTACAGAAAAGTGTTGACATATCAGATAAAAAAACTTTTCACCGTTTTCGGGTTTTATGAATATACTAAGTCACATAAATCACTTTAGGAAACGGAGGCTTTCACTTTGGGTAATTTAGAAAATTTAGATTTTTCGCTAACTGCAATTATTCAAGCGACATTGTTATCGGCATCGTTATCACTCGATGCTTTTGCGGCAGCATTCGCTTATGGTTGTATGGGGACTAAAATTCCAGTAAAAAGCGCGACGATTATAAACATAGTTTGTACTTTATTCTTGGCGATTGCACTAATCGCAGGGGCGTATGCCAAAAGTTTTATTCCGCCGATTGTCGGAAGTATTGTTTGCTTTTTAGTGCTTATGACAATCGGTGTAATTAAGTTAGTGCAAGGAATTCGTAATAAACCTACTTCCGAATCTCTAAAAAAGTCAGAGTCGCCAGAAAGTCGTCACAACACGCTTCGCCCAATTGAAGCAGCGATTATCGCCGCTGGATTATCGCTAGATGGACTCGCAGCGGGGTTCGGAGCAGCACTCGGTGGGGTGAACAGCCTCGTCATGCTGGGAAGTTCGCTTTTAATACATATGGTGGCAATTCCATTAGGGTGCATACTCGGCCGACAACTATCACTGCGAAGTGGTTATAACATAGCATGGTTGGGTGGAGCGGTAATCATCGTATTAGCATTCTTGCAGATTGTGGCTTAGGAATAGACCTCAGGGCATTTCTAATTAAACCCATACTCATCACTATTCTTAAAAAGTGCGTCTACAAGCTGTCTAAGTTCAGGGTGTTTCTGAAATTCAGGGTCTGATTTAGAAATTTCACCTGCAAGGATTTGCGTTTCTTCGAGAATTTCAGTGTCGCTCACTAAATCACCGACTTTTAGTAATGGCAACCCATGCTGTTTTTGTCCGAAGAAATCACCAGGACCACGCAGTTCTAAATCTTTACCAGCGATTTCAAACCCGTTGTTAGTAGAAACCATAGTATCAATTCGTGCTTTTGTATACGGTGATTTTGAGTCAGACACAAGAATACAGTGTGACTGATGTTCGCCGCGACCGACGCGCCCTCTAAGCTGGTGCAATTGTGATAACCCGAACTGTTCAGCATTTTCGATTAGCATCACGGTGGCATTCGGCACATCAACACCAACTTCGATTACAGTCGTCGAAACAAGAACTTTAATTTCGCCAGACTTAAATTTTGCCATAACGCTCGATTTTTCCTCTTGTTTCATTCGCCCATGTAATAATCCAGTCGGGATTTTTTCGAACCACAAATCACGAAGGTTTTCGTAATATTTCACAACGCTAGCTTTTGATGGTTGTGTAGAATCGCCGTTTTCGTTTTCTTCAATCAGAGGGCAAACTACGTATGCTTGACGACCTTTTGCTACTTCTTTGGCGATAAACGTATATAGACGTTTACGATAGCTTGTATCAACCCCATAAGTTTTAATCGGCAACCGCCCTTTAGGCATTTCGTTTAAGAGCGATATGTCTAAATCACCGTATATAATCAGCCCTAGCGTTCGCGGAATAGGCGTGGCCGACATAACTAAAGTATGTGGATTAGCACCCTTAGAAATCAGCTCAGAGCGTTGTGTAACGCCAAATCTATGCTGCTCATCAGTGATTACAAGACCTAAGGAATTAAATTCTACGCTTTTTTGAATGAGTGCGTGTGTTCCAACAACTACTATTGCTTCTCCATTTTTTATAGCTTTGCGACACTCACGCTTTTCAACAGCTTTTTGCCCTCCGACTACAAGTTCAATTTTAATGCCGTGCGGTTCTAAGAAATCGCACATCGTTTCATAATGCTGTTTAGCCAAGATTTCAGTGGGAACCATAATAGCAGTCTGGAAGCCGTTCAAAAAAACGTAATAAGCAACTGCCGCTGCGACTAAGGTTTTACCGCTACCAACATCTCCCTGAAGAAGCCTATTCATAGGGACGGATTTTTTCATATCCCGAACACAGTCTTTAACGGCTTCAAATTGGGCATTTGTCGGAGTGAACGGTAAGGTTTTACAAAACTCACTTTCTCTAAAATCAAAATCGGTGACTTTTTCTGCTTTTGCACCAGTCAATTTTCGATTTCGTGAACGTATGAACGATAGACCAAGTTGCAAAGTAAGCAATTCTCTAAAAACAAGGCTACGCTTAGCTTTTTGACACTCATCAGACGTTTTAGGAAAATGGAGCATTCGCATAGCCGAAAAACTGTCGAGTAATGAACATCGTTCTCGAATATCTGCTGGCAAATCAGTTAAAATGTTTATACTTTTATTATCTCCATTATTGGCACTAATGTCAGAACTAGACTCAAGCATTCCAAACGCACTATAGATATGGCTCCAGACAATGTTCTGGCTAAGCCCAGCGGTTAGCCTATACTTAGGGGTGAGTTTATTAGGTTCATCTGGCATAATAAATAAAGGGCTAAGTATTTCACTTTGATATAAGCTATTTTGTGGAACGGAAATCTTGCCATAAAAAATATAATCCCGCCCTATGACGAGTTTGTTAAAACTATATTCGTTATTAAAAAAAGTACAGTTAATAGCCCCACTATCATCAGTGAGGCTTAGTTTATATACTGGAACTCTAGCCCCGAAATAAGGTGGCATTTTTTTTACAACTGTGGCGTGGATTACGCAAAATTCTCCCGTACGCTCGCACGCTTCTGAAATCGGAATTGAGGTTGTCAAATCAACATAATCTTTAGGATAATGGCTGATAAGTTCGCCGATTGTTTCAATCCCCAACTTTTTGTAAAGTGTTGCCCGTTTATCCGAAACACCGTTCAAGATTTTAATGTTTTCTAAAAGAACGCTTGTTTTTGAGTGGTTTAGGTTCATACTTTTACCTTTAGATAAGTTAGGTCATCAGTAAATATTATAAATTCTCTCGCGTGGGTCGACATAATTCATTTCTTCTCTTGCGTAACGTTCGATAAACTCATCAAAGTTTTCGCCCTCTGCATAACGTGCAAGCTGTTCATTCTCAAGATTTAAAAGGCGTTCTTCTTCAAGTAACCGTTCAAGTTCGGCACGCCGTTCTCTAATCTCGGCATTATTCCCGACAACTTCATAAAAGAACGGAATCATCACTAAAACAACAACGATTACACCGACAATCAAACGAAACGAAATGCCTTTGCGTTTTTCAAGGCGTTTACTTGGTTTTTGTAACCTTCGCTCGTATGACGGGTCCTCTAACTTCTTGTGAGGTATTTGAGGCATTTGGCTTTCCCCTATCATTCATTTTTTTCTTAACAGTTCTCAAAGCAGTTTCAGCGATTTTCGCTTTTGACTGATTGGTAACACCTTTTATATTATACCTCATTTGCATATCACTTTTCAATAGCAAATAGCGTTTTTGTGTAACTTTGTTTATTTCGACGAAATTATATCTCAATTTTTGTGCAATTTTCACAACACATTTCCAGAGCGGGAGTAAAATCCAACGTTTGATTCTACTCGTGATTGCATAAATAGTCTTTTTAATCAAGTTTGAAAACATTTTAGTGAGTATATTTATGATTTTTCCAAGCGTCAAAAAATACACCGCCCCACCGAATGCGATTCCAATCAGATAAAAGAATCTAAAGTGTCCCATTCCAAACTCAAGCGAATACGCAAATACAATTAGACCGCTTAGTGCTAAAAACAAAAAGTCTTGAATTCCGACAACGACGGCTCCTGTTTTTACAAAAAGTCTCCCAATCCTAAGCGGTTCGTACAATCCTCCGAGAATGAAACCTAAAATCGAGAACATCAACATCTGATTTAGGTTCTGCGTTACTGGTTCAAACATAACACTTCCTCCTCACCTAAACAGTTTTGTGATTATATTATTCGGCGTTCGAACAGAATCAGAATAATGTATTGAATCAATCATTCCAGACACTTCCATATCACCAGTTTCAACATTGATTTTAGCGACCTCGAGCTTTTTGCCACGAATCCTTAATCCGCCTAAATTAGTAACTACAATTATATCATCATCGTTAAAACTCTCGACTTCTTTTACACCAGTGAGAATAATCTTTTTACGATTCTCTACCACAATCCCGTGAGATTTTGAGTCGTACTTTCCATTTATATCGTTCATATATCAAATTCCTTTCGAGTAGCTTATTTACTTTAATTTTATTCGCAGAATGCAAAAAAAAGAAGTATAGATAAGCACATCTAACAACCACGCTGAAACCCCATTGACAAAATTGTCGAAAAATGATGTAATTAAACCACTGTGTTATTTCTGGAGAAAACCATTGACAAAAGAACCAAAATCGTATATAATAGCATATAATAGTACAATAGGGGTCGAGGTAGTTGTGCAACTTTGCTGTGCGTTTGAAAATGCTAAAGCATTTTCAAACCGACTGATTGTATAGCAAATTGACCTTTTGAATACTATTTTTTAATTAGACCTCTTGCGAAATTAACTGCGAGTGTATTTCTGAGCAAATTTGCCGAAAAGTCACCTTGCGTTAATTTCGCAAGAGGCCTATAGTTAAAACTTTCTCGCAGTAGCATCTATGCTTAAAATTACTGGCATTAGATTTACTGCTGAAGGTTTTAAAAAAATTTGTCGGATTGGAGCATACTAGAAATGATAGTTAAGATTTGCAAAACCAAAGAGGAAGTTGGTCAAACAGCTGCGGCATTGTGCAATGCACAGA
This sequence comes from Oscillospiraceae bacterium, assembly GCA_009786985.1. Taxonomy (GTDB): domain Bacteria; phylum Bacillota; class Clostridia; order Oscillospirales; family Ruminococcaceae; genus Ruminiclostridium_E. Next base: position 9,065 of record WRGW01000066.1, on the reverse strand, counting down.
TTATCAAAAATCCCCAAAGTGTGTTGGGGCTTGCAACCGGTTCATCGGTTCTTACAACTTATCAAGCGATGGTCAAAGCTTATAATGACGGAATTACAGATTATTCGCAGATTGTTACATATAATCTTGACGAATACTGTGGTCTTGAAAGCACCCATCCCCAAAGTTACTGCTATTTCATGGAGGAAAATTTGTTCAAGCATATCAATATAAAACCCGAAAACACGAATCTTCCAGATGGTAAAGCCATTGATTTTAGCAAGGAAAGCCAAAGGTACGAAGATTCCATAAACAGTGCTGGTGGAATAGATTTGCTACTTTTAGGTATAGGTCGCAATGCTCACATCGCATTTAACGAGCCTAATACCAAGCTTTTGGATAATACTCACCGTATTGAATTGGCTAAGAGCACTGTTCAAGCCAATGCTCGATTTTTCGAAAGTGAAAAAGATGTGCCGAAAGCTTCTATCACAATGGGAATAGGCACAATTATGCGTTCTCGTACCATTGTTATGGTTGTTTCTGGCTCAGATAAAGCTGAAGCATTGGCTGCTATGAAAAACGGCTTAATCACACCACAATGCCCAGCATCCTTTTTGCAGTTGCATAATAATGTTACGGTTATTGTTGATGAAGCTGCGGCTTCGCAGAAAGCAAAGTCGAAACCGATATGCTGACTGCCGACCACGTAATCGCAATCCCTGATTGTGAGCCTGATTTATCACCACTATTATCTGTAGTACCACTACAATTGTTCAGCTATTATGTCGCTTCTCTTAGTCGGATTGGCGAAAATGAAGTTTAGGCGAAATCGTGACCCGAAATCGCGTGAACTACCGTTTTCTGTATTGGATTTCCTTTAAGTGTTTGTTTGTCCGCACCCGTATTGAATTTCCACTTGACAATTCAAAAAAACTATGTTATAATAACAAGAATATGAAAATTGAAAAGGTGACACGGAAAATGGAAATCAAAGGATTTACTTATGGATATTCGGCAAAAAGAGGGGATTGGCGTAGCCCTGAAGGCATAAAATCACAGGACGCTTTGTACGAACTTGGGAACAACTGGGTTTGTCTTTCGGTACTTAATTATCAGGATAAATTTTATTCAACTCAAATCAAGTTTGATTTTGTTAGAACGCCCACTGATAAAGATGTAGCTTTTGCTGTAGAAAAAGCACATTCAAAAGGCGTAAAGGTTTGCTTAAAACCTATGCTTAATTCTGATGACCATATGTGGCGAGCACATATCGGATTTCCAGACAAAAATATGGGTGAAAAAGACGGTTACTGGAATGACTGGTTTAAGAGTTATACTAATTTTATGGTACATTACGCTGAACTCGCCGAAGACTTAAAGGTAGAAATGCTTTGCATCGGTTGCGAAATGCTCGGAACAGAACATAAGGAAGAGCATTGGCGAACATTAATCGCAAAACTTAGGAAGATTTATAGCGGTAAAATGGTGTACAATACCAATCACGGTAAAGAAGATTCCGCAAAATGGTTTGATGCACTTGACTATTTAGGAACATCGGCTTATTATTCTGTAGGAAAAAAACGAATCGGTGGCGAATGTACTGCGGATGGAAAAGGCGACTTAACGAAACCAATCGACAAAGTGGCTATGACTGCTGAGTGGGAAAAAATCCGCAAACGTGTGAACGGTGTTGCTGATAAACTCGGAAAAAAATACATTTTCATGGAAATCGGATGTCGTTCTGCGACTGGATGTAGTGCTATGCCGTGGGACTTCGCACACAGGGATTTACCGTGGAGTGAGGATGAGCAGGCAACTTTCTACGAAACTTGTCTGGACGTGTTCGGAAAAGAAAAACGATTCGCAGGCGTATTTTGGTGGGATTGGTCAACTTTTATTTACGACACTCGTGAACAAGCACAAAAGGACATCGGATTTAATGTGCATTTGAAAAAAGCAGAAGAAATCTTAAAAACTAAATATCGAGAGCTGTCATGAATTTCAAGAACCTGTGTTCAATTTGTTGTGCGTTATTGAACATACTGTTCTAAGCACTGCTTAAACACACTTGTTTGTTAAGAGGAGGTGTCACCATGATAGATGAATCTGTGCAATCACAATTTTTCCTGTGGGATTATTTGCAAAAAGCAGACAAACCAATCGTCTTGTTCGGAACTGGTGATGGGGCGGATAAAACTCTAAAAGTAATGGGGCATTATGGATTAAAACCAGTCTGCTTTACTATGACTGGAGATTTTAGACCAAAGCCAAATTTCAAAGGTTATTCTGTGTTGCCTTTTGAAGAGGTTCAAAAACAATACAACGGCTTTATTATTTTGTTGTGCTTCGGGACTGATAAACCTGAAGTAATTCAACAAATTCTCGATTTAGGAAAAAGTGAAGGTGTTGATGGCATATTCGTGCCTGATATGCCAGTTGCAATTGATGATTTTAGTGATTCTGGTGCTGAAGAGTGTGTTCCATGCGTGTACACTCCTGAATACATTGATAAGCATCAAGAAGAACTCGCAACAGTCCGAAAATTATTAGCGAGAACGGGTGATAAAAAATCGTTAGAAGTGTTTGACTGTTGGTTGGAATATCGTTTGAGCGGTAAAGTTGAAATCTTAGAAAACATATCTTCTCCTCGTGAAGAAATTTTAGCATTACTTAAATTAAGCAAAAAGAAAGATGATTTTTTTATAGATGCTGGTGCATACAAAGGCGATACTGTGGAGGAATTTCTGAAGTTATCGGGTCGTGAAAGCTCAGATGTTACTAAGCCAACTTTCAAAAAAATCATAGCAATCGAACCTGATTTAACTAATTACACCATGCTGAGACGGAAGTTTTACGCATACGGAACTGGGCTTTTCAGGGCATACCATGCAGCGGCGTGGAGTTCTGATGAAATGCTTGAATTTGTGGCGAAATCTGGTAAGGCTGGATATGTTAATCAATCTAACATGAACAATACGGACGATGCTGAGGTTTTGGAGAATACTTCTCCATCTCAAACAATCGAGCCAATTGATGGTAAATCTGGGATTGTTACATCAAAAAGACAAGTGAGAACGGTACAAATCGAAGGTGTAAAAATTGATACGCTTTACGAAAACTGTGCTAAAGAATTTCCAGACGAAGCGACGAACCTGAAACCGACATATATTAAAATTGACGTTGAGGGCGGGGAGGCCGAAGTCATAAAAGGTGCCAAAGAAGTTATTACTAAGTATCGCCCTAAAATGTTGGTGTCTTTATATCATCGCCCTGAAGATATGTTTAAGCTCCCTTTGTTAATTCACTCATACGCAGCGAGTTATAAGTTTTATTTGCGGCGAACGCGCTGTCTCCCAGGGTGGGAATTTCAATTAGTTGTGACAAAATAGTACTCTGCTACGCCTAAATTGTTTGAAAGGCATTTACTCTAAAGTACTGATTCGTCAGGCTAAATGAAGGAAATTAATTCCCTCGTTTTAGACTTTGTTTAGCAATAGTCGGCATTTTGTAAATGAGATTAGCATACAAATTAAATTAATATTAAGGTGGTAAAAGAAATGAGGATGTTGGTTTTAATTATTATCGCAGTAGTTGTAGCGGCAATTGTAGGCTTTTTTGGTTGGAGGGAGTTTCGTGTACCAAGTGTTAACTATGTAACTGATAGCATAGTACTCGACGAAGGCGGGAGTTTTAGGGTTCAACGACTATACGCTGCCGAAACTAACCATGAGGCTTTTGAAGAACAGCTTGAAACAATCACTTTTATAACTGAATACGAGGAAGAAGAACGCCTTCAAGCGGCAATCGCATCAGGGCGACCAGTGTTTTTCCCAAACTTTGAATTTAGAGCAAACAATTTTTCTTTTGACGGTGAGGACGAAATTTGGGTAGATGGATTCATCGCAATAAGTGTTGCCGAGGGTCAAACTGAAAACCGTCTTAGAATGGCGAATGCCAGCTTAGAAGCGGTAGTACAAGGTGGAGTAGAAATCGACCGACTTGAGCTATTCACGACATTTGAAACTGACAAACCAGTAAAAATTTATAACGAGAACCAAGCGACAGTTGATATCAGTGGAGCGACCGCTTTCCGTGTAGCACTTACACCATCTGGAACTGGTATGCTAACTCTTCAGATTGTATACGATATTGAAGCTGAAACACCAGTACCGATTGTTATGTTAGAAGAACAGTTGATGCAGGTTCACGTAATGCTCGAAATCAATGAATTTGGCATATTAGAAACCACCGATATTTTTACACTGGAAGAATACTTTAACTTAGAGCAATTGCTCGAAGGTTAGCAAAATAAGAGGCTACATAAATGAAAAAATTCATTTGTTTAGATTCAAGAATAGCATCTCTTAGCGTGTCTCTAAAAAAACTAAAACTACCAGATTGTCAGTGATAATCTGGTAGTTTGTGGCGAATAATAATTAGACTTTTTGGAGGGAACAATGTCGCAGTCGCAACTTAAAAATCAATACGACAAAATCAAGTCACAGAGATTAAATCTTGATATGTCGCGTGGAAAACCAGGGGAAGATGTTACAAGTCTTTCAAATGGTATGTTAAATCTACCTGGTGACAATTTTACGGCATTAAACGGGTTTGATTGTAGGAATTATGGAGTTCTTGACGGACTCCCTGAAGCGAAATCTTTGTTTGCACCAATCTTAGGTGTGACTCATGACGAACTTATTATTGGCGGAAATTCCAGCTTGCAGATGATGTATGATGCGATTACACGTGCTATGTTAGTTGGCGTTTCGGAAGAAACAATGGGTTCAGGTGGTTGGGCTAAACAAGGTTCGATTAAGTTCATCTGCCCGGTACCAGGGTATGACAGGCACTTTTCGATTTGCGAAAGTTTGGGAATAGAAATGCTCACCGTTTCGATGGACGAAAACGGTCCAGATATGGACACAATCGAAAAATTGGTGAGTGAAGATGATAGTATCAAAGGAATTTGGTGCATCCCGATTTACTCTAATCCAACTGGAATTACTTATTCTGATGAGGTTGTGCGACGTTTCGCTAAATTAAAACCAAAAGCAAACGATTTTAGGCTTTTTTGGGACTGTGCATACGCCGTTCACCATTTGACTGACACCCCAATCAAATTACTTAATATCTTAGAGGAATGTAAAAAATCAGATAACGCCGACCTTGTATATATGTTCGCTTCAACTTCAAAAATCACTTTCCCAGGTGGTGGAGTAGGATTTATGGCGGCGAGTAAAAATAACTGTGATTTTATACGCAAACACATGGGTTTTCAGACAATTGGCACTGATAAACTAAACCAACTTCGACACGTTCAGTTTTTTGGTGGATTTGATGGAATTGTAGCTCATATGAAAAAAATTCAAACTGTTTTAAAACCTAAGTTTGACACAGTAATCGAAATTTTAGAACGTGAGTTAGCCCCACATAACCTTGGAACGTGGTATACACCGAATGGAGGTTATTTCATAAGCTTTGATGGGAATGAAGGTACTGCTAAAAAAACTGTCCAGCTTTGTAAAGAAGCGGGTGTGGTTTTAACCGAAGCAGGAGCCGTGTTCCCATACCAAAATGACCCTCTAAATCGAAATATTAGAATTGCACCGACACTTCCACCTTTAGAAGAACTCAAATCAGCGATGGAAATTTTCTGTATCAGCGTGAAACTGGCTAATGATTTCTATTAGACCTCCTCGGTAACATCGCAAGGCAAACCCTGCACCCCTCGAGCAAAGCTCGAGAAAACCGCCCCAAGGGGCGGGGTATTACACCCGAATTTTCAATAAACCTCCACGGAAACCCACACACGACGGATTTTTGACAAATTTGTCGCCATACTTTGTTGAATTTTTTTGAAAGAACATACAGTCTTACCGCAAAAATTCGCCTTGTCTGACGAAAATTTTTTTGCAAAACTCCACTCATGCGGGGTTTCCGTGGAAGTCTAATAAACGATTGCATATTCTGCATTTTGAACTATCTTCATAAGCTAAACAATTTAGCTTATGAAGATAGTTTTTTTATCAAAACACTTGAATTTCGGTAAATATTGTGATATACTATAGAAGTAGTCACCAATCCACTATCAAGAAAGGACACCATATGCTTACACTTCATAGCAGAGTAACAAAATTTTGCACATCATTATTGAAGCTATTTCAAGATTCCAAGCCCCGAATCTATATGATATCAACACTCTTACCTATGCTGATTTGGAGTGTTGCGTTATGGTTTAACGACATATACCCGTTTGGCGACAGAACGCTTATAATCTATGATTTTTCTGACCAATACTTGCCTTTTTTACACGAGTTCGGATACCGAATAAGAGGAGGCGGCTCACTCTTGTGGTCATGGTCGGCAGCTGGTGGGCATGATTATCTTTTCCATATTGCTTATTATATGGCAAGCCCGCTGAATCTAATTGCATCGCTTTTTCCGTCCCATATGCTCGCAAGCGTGTTGACTTTTTTTATTGTTCTAAAAGCAGGACTTACTGGATTATTTACAGCAATGTATTTGCGATACATTACTAAAACGAACGATTTTTTAACCTCTGGATTTGCAACGATATTTGCGTTATGCGGATTCGCACTGGGATACTATCACAACATTATGTGGATGGATGTTGTTACAATCACCCCGTTGGTGTTGTTAGGAGTACACAGATTAGTTCGCGAAAACAAGGTCAATTTATATATAATTTCGTTAGCTTTGGCGATTATTCTTAACTTCCATATTGCGTTTATGGTGTGCATTTTTGTTGCCTTCTATTTTATTATACTATGTCTTAAACGAACGTTCAAGGAATCTGCAAGGCCACTTATTACAATCACAGTCTGCACTATAATTGCAATCGGGCTAACTGCGTTTTTGACTTTGCCGACTTTTACTGCACTTCAAAACCTATACCGTCAAGATAGCAGTTCTTTCCCTGAGTCTTTTACGTGGTTGAACGATTTTAGCCATGTTTTGGGTAATTTTACGGCGTTTAACCCACCAGATGTATTCGTACACGCTGGTGGTGGCGGAGCGATGCTGTTTAGCGGAATGCTTTCCTTAATGCTATTACCAATATTCTTGATTTCAAGGAACGCCTCTTGGAAAGAAAAGTTAGGTTATGTATTGTTACTGGTTCTTTTAGTGGTCAGCACTAACGCTAATGTTTTATCGTTTGCGTGGCATGGATTCACCAACACAGTCGGGTTTCCTGCAAGGTTTTCGTTCCTTGTTTCTCTTCTGTTAATAATTATGGCTTTTAAGGCTTATAGTGAATTATTTGAAACGCCAAACAATCTCCGAATTAAAACCACGGGTCTGACTAGTGTGATGATTTTAGTTCCGATGGCGTTAAGCACGATGCTGTTCATTTGGTACGCATTTATTGACGAAAATTTCAATAACAATCGTGTTTTGTATAATGTGATTATAGTGATTGTGTATTTAATCTTGTTTGCGATTAAATTCTCGCTCATAACAATACCTACTCATAGTGCGTTTACTTTGAAACATCATCTCCGCTATATCAAAATTCAGCGTAAATTAAAAAACACTCATTTAAAACCTCATAAATTCTGTGTACGACACACTGCAAATTCTAATACTAATCATAACTCTAACAAAGTAAAAACAACAATTTCATTTGTTAAGACTATATTGCTTTTAACGATTGTTGCAGAACTTACTTTTACAACAATTACGTCTATAGGGGTTGTACGTAGCACACGCAGGACAACTTGGCTTTATTATGAAATAGATGAACTACTCGCTACTCGTGAAATTGAAGAACACGATTTTTTTCGGACTGAGTTTACACGGCGTTTGACTTGGAACGATGGTCTGCGACACGCAAGCGGCGACATTAACACAATCTCCTTCTTTTCGTCGAGTATGGATGGGTATACTGGGCGTGCGTTGCGAGGTTTTGGCTTACCAACCAATCTGAACAGAAATACCTATCATTATATCGAAACAAGCCCGCTTACTAATGCTTTTTTGGGGGTTAGGTATTTAATCGAGCGTAATAACAACCCAATCGGCGAAGGGCATTTTTGGAGTAGAGGTGAGCACTCTGGTGCGGCGGTAATTCTCCGTAACAATTATCCTCTCCCATTGGGATTCATGGTACGCCCCGAAACGAAAGATTGGTCTGGTGTTCAAGATTGGAGCTTTTTTGAACCACAAAATCTTTTTACAACACAAAATGACTTGTTCAGAAAATCTACTGGATTAGACGGTGATTTGTTCGAAGTTTTGCAACTAAAACAGTCAGAAGTAAATCAAGACTATAACGCTACGTCAGAATTTGAATTTGTTGTGCCTTATAACAGTGATTTGTTTTTTACGACTAATATCACACAATATACTGACATTTTTGTAGACCGTATACCGACCCGAAACATCCCCTCTAACTTAAGAAGCATAAATCATGTAGGGAGCTTTGAGGAAGGTCAAGTTGTTAGATTTTCATATTACAATGATGTTCCGCAAGGGGCTACAATTTGGATTGGTGTAATCGACCGTGATTTATTCACACAAGGATGGCATATCTGGTCGTCTCAGACACTTAATCTTACAGAGTTTAGGGACACTCGTATTCGTGGGAATATAACCGTACAAACTGATGGGATTTTATACACTTCAATCCCAAACGCTGGCGGAAATTGGCGTGTCTTTGTAAATGGCGAACCACGAGAGGTTACGTTAATCGGAGAAACAATGACTGGTGTTTATTTAGAAGAAGGCGAACATCAAATCGAATTTCGATATATAAATAGCAGCTTTATAATCGGGTTTAGCGTTAGCGTTATATCTTTTATTGTAATGATTGCCGTACAACTCAAAACATGGAATCGGCGAAAAAAACATCCTCGTAAATTCTTTGCCCATTTTCAATTCAACTGACTATAAAAGCCCCGATGAATAGTCATCAGGGCTTTTGGTATGAAAAAAGTGTCCAAAATTGCACGACTCTCAGACACAACTTTGGAACTTTCCCACATTAAGCCAGTCCGAGACCTGTCCGAAATTGCACACCTCTTTTTACAGAAGTGCGACTTTTTAACTTCTGCTCCTCG
>WRGW01000065.1 GCA_009786985.1 Oscillospiraceae bacterium | reverse complement strand
CCCCCACTCCAAGACGGCAAAGCCGCCTTGGAGGGGGGATACTCTTGTTTTGCTTTGGCTTACCCAGTAATACCCGAACGTTCAACACCCTCGACGAAGTATTTTTGTAAAAAGATGTACATAACAAGAAGCGGAGTAATCGCCATCAAACAACCTGCTTGAACCCACACCATAAACATATCTGGGCTCATCCCTTCAGGGCGACCGCTTGGGTTGATTGGTCTATACGTCGCAAGTGTTTCCCACAGACCCTCAATTGCGGTAGCTATTGTCGGCGTTCCGAGTAATAATAGCCCTGTTACATACGTTTCATTCCAGTACCAAACAACCGAGAATATAAACACAGTCAAAAACGAAACCAGAGCATTTGGTACCATAATTTTCACAAAAGTCGCAAACGGACCACAACCATCAAGATACGCAGCATCTTCTAGCTCTTTTGGAAGCCCCCTGAAGAACTGTCTGAACAGTAGTACGAACAGCCCTGCACGTATTCCGTTTACAAAAAACGCCATAATGAACATAACGATTGGATTTCCGATTAAATTGAGCGGTTCACCGTTAAATAAAGAAACAATTCCGAGTACATCAAACATTCTAAACTGCATAAATAGAGGTATCATGATTACTTGAACTGGGACAATCATCTGTAAAATAACAATTGCGAAAAGTGCATTTCTACCCTTGAACTTAAACCTTGCAAACCCATATCCAGTAATCGCACAAACCAAAACCTGAATAATCGACGCACCTATATTTATAAAGAACGTGTTGAAAATAATCCCAGCGTTCCCTCCATAACTCGTTACACCTGAGAAAGTTTCAGAAAAATTCTCGAATCTGAGCGTTCGCGGAATCCACATAATCGACGGGTCAACCGTTTCGTGTTGTGGGCGAATCGAGTTACTAACCATAAACATAATCGGATACATAATTACGAACGCCAACCCAATCAAAATAATGTAATGGAATACTGGCCATACAGCCGCCCCCACACGTCTACCCAAAAGATAACGATAATGTTCTTTATCGCTTTCGTCATAGTTTCGATAGTTTTTGAGTATTTCAAAATTCGATACGTGGTATTGTTTTTTGATTTGTTTGTTGCGTTTATCGATTTCTTTAACTTGCTGTTTAGTCAAAGTTTGCGACGCAACCCCTTGAGCAGCAGTAGCTATTCCTGAAGCAAAGTTAGTCGTACGATATGAACCGTAAAGCTCATCATCGTAATCTTCATAGTCCTCGTATTCTTCTACTACTTCTTCAAATTCAGCAGACACCGCATAACCGCTGTCAACACCACCCTCTGCGTATTCTGACTGGTGGTCTTCATACGACGCATACGGCACAGCAGAGCCATCTTCAACACCTTCAGTCATTTCAGAAGCTACTCCAGTAGTTATCTCAGTTAGAGTTCCGCTCTGAACACCACCTGAAACGCCATCTATAGCAATTCCCGAAATTTCATCCAGTATCGGTTCGGTCGACACAGAGTTGTTTTCAGGAGTTTCGGGTGTTTCAGGGCCAAACCCATTAACATTATTGTTATCCATCTACTTTATCCCTCACTTGATAGTTGACAATTATCAATTAACTGTTGTTCAAACCGACAACCAGCTATTGACAATTGACTGTTATTTTAATCTGCGTATATACTAACCTTTTCTGACAACTGTCAACCGCAATCAGTCTACTTGGTAGAATATGAAACGCGATACAATCGCCACTACTATTGCAAGTGCAATTGCGATAATTCCGAAGTATATCCATGCAAACGCCGCCGCTTGACCAAAATACTCCGTTCCCAACGTTGTAAAGGTAAGAACTTGTCTCATTACTAAGTTTTCGCTATCGCTGAAGGTATCAATAATAGTATAAATCAAGTTCGCCAAAATCATAGGGCTGATTGTCGGGAAAGTAATTTTCCAAAAGAACTCCCACGAAGTTGCACCTTCCATTGACGCAGCTTCTTTAGCAGAAGTCGGGATTTGTTGTAACGCCGACAAGAAAATCAGAATCTGTATTCCCGAACGCCACAGTAGATTAAAAATGTCGCTCGTAACACCTGCGATGAGGTTGGTGAAATCCTCGCCAACGTTATGGATTCCTAAGAACATCAAAAACTCATCAACCATATCAGTCTGGAACATCGCCGAATGTTGCGCCGCATCTCCCCCAGCACCAGATGCTGTGAGTGCTCCGTTGATTACCATAATTACTGGTCCAGTCGCAATCAAAACTGGGAAAAAGAAGATTGCCCGCATAAGCGTTCGCCCTTTGAACTTCTGATTCAATAGAACTGCTACAAACAAGCTGAATACCAAAATCATTGAAACTTGTGGCAACAGTGCCGCCAAAGTCGTCGCTAAGTTGACCGAAAAGTTCGGGTCACCCGCAAACGCATGACGGAAGTTCGCAAAATTGTTCCAAGTCGTTTGAACGCCAGTGACGATATATGAACCTTCTTCATTTCGATGTTGTTCAAACGCAGTATCGCTCATCGAATAAACCACCGAATGAATGAGCGGTGTTGCGAAAACGAAAACTACACCAATCGCCCAAATTGCAATAAATCCATAACCGTATAAACCTTTTCGGCGTTCATAAGACAAACGAGACGCTGTAGAAGTAGAAATCGCACGCTTTTCTTGAGCCGCAGATTCGGTTAATTCCTCACGCTTTTTCTTTGCCAAAATTTCGATTTCACGTTGTTTGGTAGAGTCTTTCGTTTTTGATTTTTCACGTGCTTCAGCAGCATCAATCGCTGCAAAAGCCTTGGTGGTTGCTTTCTCATGTTTCGCTAAATTTCTTGCACGAATCACTTCACGGCGTGCGGCATCTTTTTGGTCGCGTTCTGCCATTTTTTGTGCATCACGCTCCATTTGTTCGGGGGTTTTTTCACGATAAAAAAAGTCAGATATTTTCTCGCCGATTGTATCAAATATTCCTCTCACTTAGAATCTCCCCCTTTGTTTTTAATTCGCATAATCATCATCGCATTCTCCTTTGCAACAAGTCGCCAGTGTCGAAAACTTCACCATTTACAAAAACTTCGTATGTCTGAAGATTTACCCTGATTATTCTGCCACATTCAAACACTGCTTCATGTATGTGCATTTCTGGAGTGCCACTGTCTCGCTCAAACCGGTCTGGGTCACGATGGTGAGAAACTATTCTTGAGTTCGCCGCTGTTCCTAAAATCTCATTAAACATTCGATAAGTCGTAACAGCCTCATCACGCCAACCTTCAAAATTTGCAAAGAACAGATGGTTGTAATCCGAATCCAAAAAATCACTAGGATTAGCATAAATGAATTCATAATGAACAGGCGTACCAGTCGAAAGTGCTAAAAGCGTCAACCGGTTTATATCCGCACTCGCATTAAAAGGGCGAGTTGTATACGGAATTATTCCGCTAACCACAATTTGATAGAAAGGAATGTCATAGTCAAAAATATCAAACGCCGACGAGAACAAAGGCACGTTGCTAATATGCGAAACATATGGAAGTGCGTAAGCATTTGCACCGTCAGAGGCTTTTAAGCTAATTCCAGCGTTTACGATTTCAGCAAACCCGTTTGTAAGGATTTGCACCGCATCACGGCGATTAAATCCTGTTTCAGAGTAAGGCGAAATTTCATTCCTACGAGAAAAATCACTGTATAACATAGAAGTCGCTCTATCCAAAGAAACGTGTCTAATACCCTCTGACAATAATGACTGTGTAATATCCCTCATAGCGTTTTCAAAGAAAGCAGGGCTTAAAATAGTCCACGGGCGTTGGAACGGGTCTGGCGAACCAAACGCTAACTCAAATCTTTGTTGCGTTGCACGTGAACGAGTAGCCTCTCTCGATGAGTGACGCATGAAATTAAATCCTCTTCCTGAGCGGTGGAAATCCATAAACCCGATTGTTGGATACAACGAAAATCCACTTGCGGTAACAGTGTCGTTTAGTCGCCTGAACCCACCGCTTCCGCCAAGTAACGAAGAATATCCAACACTCGTCGAAACTTGTCGCCTGATTCTCGCTGTATTAAAATCATTATAAGTAATGACCATATTGTCAACACCATTATTTCTGATTTGTTCTACCATCGAGAGTGCTTCAGAATAAGTTGTTGCAGCAGTCTGTCTTTCGACTGGGAAACCCGCAATCGAATGTGTTTTAACCGTTCCGCCGTTTACAGTCATGTAAAAAGGTGCACCCGAAACTTCGGCAACGTTATCACCTACAGGAGTTCTGTCTAAAGATGCTGGAGGGTTCACTAAATATTCTTGGTATCTTAGTGCAATGTCGTGATAAGACAAAGCGTATTCAGGGTTAATGTCAACACGCACGTTAGCACCAGCAGCTAACGGGAAATAACGCACCGAAAGGTCACCAGTACGCAAATAACCAGTTTCAAAAATCGAAATCGCACGATTACCTGCACCTATAAAGAAGTCGTCATCAGTTCTCATAGTAAAATCGAACCATGCCACATTCAAATCAGTATTATTACGCCCTTGACCAGCTACCGCCGCCCGAATCACTGCATTTTCAGCACCTTTTTCAGCGACCGCAACGAGTGCATTTGCTCCGCCATCACGCACAATCCCGAATACTGGGAGGTATACCTGCTGTGTCACTGGAGGGGCAAATTGTCGAGATACCGCATAGTCCCATCCGAAAACTTGACCCGAGTACAAAGCGGCTCTAGTTCTACCATTATTGAAATTAATCACCGCACCAGAGCCGTCTGGAACTACGATATAACCACTATCTTCGCCACCCGCACCAAAACTGTTCAAGAGAGAGAGGGTTAACATAACACTACCTGAACATTCACTAACATCACAATTTTCTACTGTACAAGTTCCAGTGATACTTTTTTCGACTATGCTATCGTGAGGAACTGTAGCCAAAACGCTGTCCTCTTCAAGAATAACTTCAAGTGAAACTCGTGTATGTCTAATCGGGAAATAATAGTTAAAACGTATACCATCGTTAATGCGTTCAATGCTTTCAATCGCATTAGAAAAACCCATTCCAGATGCAAAAGTATTACTAAACGTATCTGGCATATCATTACGACCACCAGGTTCAGCAGGATTTCCCCTTTCAAACATAATTGGTGATGAAATAGCACTAATTTGAGTAGCTGCACCACTATAGTGAACAGCATTAATCGGGTTAGACCACCATAAGAAATTGTTTTCAAGGTTGCGAACAGCAAAAATTCCAGCTTCCATCATACGTTGAACTGGCACTCTCGTAATCGTATAGAAATAACGAATAGTCACCGTTTCCTCGTCTGAAACAATTCCGTAATTTGCAAAATCAGAAGCATCTACATCAACAGCACGCGTACCGCTTGTACCTCTCGCTCGTGGTGCGATTCTGTTTCTGTTATCGACATTTGTGGTAGGTTCGCCATTTTCATCAAAAAGATAGATGTAACCTTCTGGATTACCTTCAAAAATACGAACATCACCATTCTCGTCACGAACTGGACGTGGTTCTGAGCCTTCGTTAAATCCAGTATACTCGTAACGCTCCAAAAGATACAGTTCAAGATACGGAGTTGACGCTACAAGCTCCATATAATTGAGTAACGCTCTACAAGCATCACCCGCTTCACAATTCCGATTCCGCGCTTCACAGACAAATGGAGTTTCGCATTGGCGTGGCAATTCTTGCATCAGCGATTCGTCCAATCCATCTGATTCGTCCAAACCGTCTTCGCCATTACCATTAGTTGCTTCACCATTCATGCCATTTGTACCGTTTTCAGGCTCGTCTGACCATACTGGCGTTCCAAGCGAAAGCACAAAAGCTAACACTAACCCTAAAGCAATCAATTTGTTATGTTTAACAACTTTTCTCATTATTTCACTCACCTTTTCATAAACTCGTGGGGATTCGCCCCCCTACAAAGTAAACTTTGACAAACTCCGAAAACCTATTTCGTTTCAGCGTAATCGTGCTGTAAGTCCAATCGAGCAGGCTGTAACCTGCTTGATAAGAACCGTAGAAAATATATGTGCAATTAAGCCAAAAGAGGTTAATCGACTATACCTTTTAGTTGAATCTAAACAACAGCTCGGTATAGATGGTGTAGAAGAAAATGTACACTTGTTGGAATAACGATACCAACAGAACCACGATAAAGAGTATAATCACCATCGCAACCAAAGTAAACAGAATCGCCAAAAGCGTTTTGGGTACTGAATACTGGTGAACTGCCTTCATCCCCGAAATCATCATAAGGGTAGACCAAACCACCCCTAAGGCGGAGACAAATGTAAGAAAACCAGCCTCCCTCGGAAGTAGTACGTTACTCAACGCCGTCGCAATCACCATAGAGAAGATGTACGGCATCAGGGCATACGCACTAACACAGCAGATGCTCTTCATAGTTCCTTCGCCGTTAAACAAAGTACATAAAGACCAGTTGCCTATTACCCATACAAAGAATAACAAAATTGTCATCGAAAAATATGGGACGATATTAAACACTTTTGGGGTAGCTGGATTAAACAAAAAACCCGATGCACGTGCTTGAATAACGGTAACGACAAAAAACGCCAAAACCATAACCAAAGCAGCTTTCATATTATATCCTTGTTTCCAACGAAGGTCTTCAAACCCTTCAAACGGATGCCTTGTTACATAAAAAGGCCATTTCCAAGCTGGTAATTGTAAATCGTATACCATAACACTCTCCCAGTTATTTTTTTCTACGGATTTGTTAAATATAAATAATTGAACAATTTAACAGACCCTTATTTACGTCACCCAATCACATATAGCAGTTCCGCTTAACATTTGTATTTTAGTCGCAGTAAAATTTGCGTTAGACAAGACGAATTTTGTGCAAATATACGCTTATATTTAAGCAAAATTCAACGCAGTATAACGCAACATTTTACAAGAATATAGTGTAAATGTTAAGCGAAACTGCTATACAGTCATCTTGTCAAGAAATCACGCTCCAGACAAAGCCTTTTTACGTTTCCGATAAACTTTAAGCCCTATATTTGCACCGATTAGAATCGCCACACCAGTAAGTGCAATAAACAAAAACGTGTTGAAGTTATCGCGGATATAATTTGTCCTGAACTCTCTAAAAGCACGGCTGTATCCGCCTAATGAATGTCGGTAAAAATATTCAAGAGCTTCTTCAAAATATTCAAGGCTTAACATTGCGTTACCCATTCCTATTGATGCCATATAGAAATTTGCGTCACGTCGCATCACCTCTTCCCACGGTGCTCTTGATGCTGCATAGTCACCACGTTCAAAGAGTTCCATCGCAGTCGCTACGAGTGAACCAAACTCGGTCAAAGCGAATACTGTAACAGTCGCTTTGTTTTCGTCAAGAACGAACACACTGTTCTGATGTGTATCAATTGCCACTGGTGTGTTAAACGTCCCTTGTTGGTTGCCACTTCCACCGAAGATAAATAGTAGATGACCCTCTTTGTCGTACTGGAAAATCTGACCTGTTCTCTGGCATAGAATAAAGATGTCACCTTTTTCGTCAACCGCAATCGCAACCATTTGTGAATACAGCTCACGCCCTTGAACAATCGGGTTATGGAACGCACCCCACGTCATATTTCTGTCCGCAAAAACATTATCACCAGCAGGATTTAGTTTACTCACCACGTCTACACCAGTTGCACGTGTTGTTGTGACTGTGTAGATAAACTGGTCTTCATCAATCGCAAAGTTTGAAAAAACGACTGGAGGCGGAGTTACCCTTCTATCCATAACTTCACGTGGTAAAATAAGCCTTAGAAAATAGTTAAGTATAGCTTCAGCTGTTTGTGCAACACGATTTGCCCCAAAATAGCCTCTGAAAACTCCATTTTCGTCAAAAGTCACGGCACCTCTTGAAATCGTTGGAACGATTATATACACGTTACCGACATTGTCAATCAAAACTTTTTCTGGATTAAATGTGGCTGGTGTGCCTTCTTCAGTCACAAACGTATCAGATTCAGGCTGATGATATTCCATCCAGATTCCGCTGTTCAAATCTGCCGCAATTACACGACCGTTACCATGCACGTGACCGCCACTAAAGTCAGCAATGTACACCCTTGTTTCGCCGTGGAAGTTAGTGACATAAATTCCACGTGGTGAATCCATCGTTGTGGTACGACCACGGACGTATCTACCGTCTTGGTCTAACTCAAACACACGCTCAACCTCGTTACGGAAACGTGCTTCACCTTGTTCAGTCGGGATACCATATTCGTCAACCTCGCCAATAAAATTCTCTACACGATAATCAGTACGGTAGAACAATTCATCAATTATACGAATAAGCTCAAACTCTTCGTTCACGACAATGATTCGATTGTTACCAGAATCCACTATGAAAACAAGCACTCCTTCAACTCTTGTCAAAGTCACGGCTTCACCTCGAACGGTGCTTCTAATTGTATCTCCAGTAGTTGCAGAAGCCCCTGTGTTAATCGGCGAATCTTCGTGAAGCAAGACGTACACTCCACCCGGAGTAGGGTTTTCATAAATGAACAAGTCTTGCGGTGTTCTAAAGTGTGAAACTGGGTTAGCACCATCACGAACACGAATCCCCGCAGCATCAATTACGCGGTCAACAACATATCCACTTTGATTAGGATACGTGTCAAGCCACCAGTCATACCCGAAAGTGATGAATGGCTGGTCGGCAGTAACAGTCAACATGGTTGTTACCATAACAACTGCCAAAATAACCGCCGATATAATTTTAGTAGATTTTTTCTGAAAAAACGACATATATTCCACTCCCTTTACTACTTAATTGCCCTTACCATTACTCGCTCACCCTTTCGGGCAACCGCTACAGGTAATATATATTTATAATCAATTCTCATAGCCTAAACAGCTTCTTAAACTTATTCTTTCAATCCCGAGTGTGCCATGGTTTCAAGTACGTTACTTTGACAGAACAAGAACAGCACCATCGGCGGTGTCATCAAGAACACGGTAGCAGCTGCACCTACACCAGCCCTCGCAATTCCCGAAAGCTGTATCTGTTGCAAAACAGTCGGTAACGGTTTGAGTGCTTCATTAAAGATAAACGACCAGCCCGTAATCTGCCATGCCGCTGTAAACGCAAAGATAATCAGCGTTATCCACGCAGGTTTTACATTTGGCATGACGACTTGCCAACAAGTCCTGAAATGCCCTGCACCATCCATATGAGCGGCTTCAATCACCGAGTCTGGCAATTGTCCCATAAACTGTCGCATAAAGAAAATCGACAGCGGTGTTGCGATAAACGGTAGCGTAATCGCAAAATAAGTATCAATCATCCCGAGTTGCGCCATAACCATATAAACCATAATGTGGGTTACAGTCGAAGTGAAAAGTAACGAAACCTCAATTATTTTGTTGAAAACTTTGATTCCTGGTACTTTTACTTTTGCCAGCACATACGCCGCCATTGACGCTATGATTACCTGAACCCCCGTCACCACCACCGTAACAAAAATCGAGTTAAACAGGTAACGCGAAAACGGAATCCACATCGTTGCTGTTGCTTCAAAAAGCTCAACAAAATTCTGTGATGTAGGGTTTATTACGTACAGCCTTGGCGGGAAAAGAAAAAACTCTTCCGGTGGTTTGATTGACTGGATTACCGATAGATAAATCGGAAACAGCATAAACGCCCCGAGTATTGCCAGCATGATAAAAATCGCAATATCGCCACCAAGCGAACCTGAATATTTTTTGCGTTTTTTGATAACTAACTTCATTGTAGATTACGCTCCATCTTTTACTAAAAATCAACACGCCTGTTTTTGAACAATTTTCAATCGTCAGCCGTTGGCTAAACGACACCGCAACTCTCGCTTTGCAAAGCCCGTCTTTCGGGGCATACTCTTGTTTTGCTTACCCATCAAGATATTTGCCAAGAAGTTTTTTGATTCCCCAGTTAGCGAACAACATCGACACGAACAGCACAAAACAAATCGCAGCAGCATATCCCATCTCGAACCTTAATGCACCATAGTCAAACGCATGGTTCATAATCGAATGGGCTCGATAGTCGGTGGTCGGGAAAGCAGTCAAGAACCTCGACACGTCGCCCGCCGCAAATGACGCTACAATCTGCATCACCGCCGCAAAGAGTAACTGAGGTCCCATCGCTGGAATCGTGATGAAAAGCAATTCTTGGGCACGATTTTTAATTCCTTCAATCGCACCAGCTTCATATCGGTCACCAGGGATTCCCTGAAATCCTGCACGGATTGCGAGGAAGCCTGCTCCAAGCGAAATCCACAATTGCACGATGATTACTACACCCATGATGAGATTACCATCAGTCAACCACTCGCGTGAGCGGGTGAGGATTCCCATGTCCATAAGATACGCATTAGCAAGACCGTGAGCATCCCCCGAGAAAATCAACTGCCACGTCGCAAATACGTTACCTGCCAAAGTCGGTGCGTAGAAGATAAATGTAAACACCGTCTTGAGTTGCCCAGGTAGCTGGTGAATAAACCACGCCAACATAAACGCCATAATATAACTGAGCGGTCCTGTGATTATTGCAAATACCAGCGTATTTTGAATACTGATTAAGAAAACCTCGTCTTCCATAAACATAGTATAGAAGTTTTCAAACCCAACCCACTGCGGGAAAGATACCATATTGAAGTTTGTAAATCCCATTGGTAACGACATCAATACTGGAACAGCCGTCATAATCGTAAACAGAATAAAAAACGGTGCAAGCATCCCATAAGCGTTTTTATTACGCGACATTTCCCTCAAAGTATATCGAAATTTTGAGTCTTCAATCCTTTTTACCGGAATAGCCGGCGTTGTGTTATTATCCAAGATTCGTTCCTCCTGATTTTTAGGTTCGCAAAGTGAAATATATCACTATGTTACAAAAATTAAATCATGCTACCTCTTTCGGAAGTAAAATATGTCATTATTCTTAAATCATGTTACGAATTAGATTTACGTCCGTCGCATCTACCCTGCCATCTCGATTGATATCCGCTAAGAAAAACTGCATCGCCGTAAATTGCCTCGTGCCGTTTATAAACTCGTTGACCCAGTTAATGTCAGTCTGGTTGATTACGCCGTTTCGAGTTACATCGCCTCTGCGGTAAGTAGAGTGGTGCGGCTGAAGTTGCCACTGCTGATTTGAAGCCCCAGTGTAAGCCTGCCATCTAACTTGACCATTTGTAATAGTTAAGGCTTGATTTGGGCTGTCCCACATAAAAGTAACAGTATTATTAGCATTATGAACAACCCTAATTCTACCATGAACACGATTGATTCCGTTGCTCGCTGTGCCTGGCACTAAAAATGGTGCTCCACCGCCATTGATTATATTCGCCATAGCAACAGGAATCTGATTATTATGCGAACCCCTTGCATCAACGTAACTGTGAAGGTTATAATAATTTCCCACTCTTTGCAAAATCCACCGTTGATATTGGTCGTTGATATTGCCACCAACTCCTACCGTTCTACTGCCAGTTGCTATATTTCGAGGCGTTCCTTCAAAAGTATTCCATGAATCCAAAAACTGCCCTGTTCCAACGTTCCTGATACGATAAACGCCATTCCAATCAAACGAACGCAACCTATAATCCGACAAAACCGCACCAGAATTATTCGATAAAGACACAGTCAGATTTCGCTCTAAATCGAAATTAGTTCGCATATTTCGTAAATGCGGTTCTGTGCTATTCGCACCAGCGACCACAATCGCCGACCCTGGATTTATTATAAGTGCTGGACTACGCCACATAAACAAGTTATTCCGATTATTGGTGATGTTCATTCCCTGCATAGTCATCGCCCGATTAGTAGGGTTGTAGATTGTCATCCTATTCGCAAAAATGCTTGTTTCTGAAATCATCAGTGCGTCTGTGTTTATGAAACGTTCCAACGCACGCAAAGCACCGTAGGCATTCAAGCGACCGCCAGAAATCGAATAACACTCGAACGCTGGGGTTATATCGACACCGTCCATGATTGCACGGCGAACGATTGTTGGGTGAGGCATCCGCCCTCTTAACTGACGGTATCTCGAGTATAGTAACGCCGCTACTCCAGCTACATGAGGGGCTGCGGAGGAAGTGCCGCCGTAGGTTGTATATCCTCCGTTTCGTGAAATAGTTCTTACATTACTAGGAGCAAACAGATGAACACTATCAGTTCCATAATTTGATGTATCTATACGTCGACTGTCGCTACGGCTATTCGAACCAACAACAAGAACATTTGATAAACCTTGAAATCGTGGGTTATTATTGGTATTAGCACCACTATTACCAGCTGATTGAACAAACAAACCATTAAAATCTCTTACTGCATTGAACAAAGTTGTACTATTACTACCAAAACTATGAGTAAGAATTGGAATTCCAGCATGACGTGCGTTATTTATGCCGTTAGCGTGTCGTATAACGTTAGTACTACCTGTAGAAAAAACACCCACTGAATATAACTGAACATTCCATGCAATACCAGCAATTCCTATACCGTTATTGCCCATTGCACCGATAATTCCTGCTTGTTGTGTGCCTGCACCAAACGATCTTATCCCAGTCGCACTATTTATATTACCAGTGCGTTCCTCTACTAAGCTACCGCACAATAGAGCTCGTATACGTCCACATCTACAACGTGAAGATTGATTAGGAGTTCGCCCACACAATTCTTCATGTTCAGCTTGAATACCATTACCAACCACACCAACCCTAACAGCTGATGAACCAGTTGTTATCCCCCATGCCTGAGGTAGATTTATATTTCGCACTGACCATTGATAATTTGTATTATTTGTGGGTAATCGAAAATAATGGTCATTAGGAAAAACTGACTCGGTTTCAAGAAAATAATTAACTCCTACATAATAAATATAATCACGATTTTGGAGTTGACTAATAACATATAAAACATTTTGCTTGCAATTTTTGTTTAACCTAATAAATATAGTTTGTCTAAACTCATCAAAATTGACCATGGTATTATACTCTGCTTCTTCACGTACTTCTAAATACGCTTCTTGAAATACCTCATGGCGTGCTTGCTCTGCTATAGTATTCCTTGATGTAGCTATACGTCTTTCGGAAATAGCCAATTCACGCTCAGTTTCCCATACTTTCTGAACATAATAACTTTCTTGTTCCGAAAGATAAGAAACATTACCAACATACACAGCTCCAACATCATTAAAATCTTCAACAGTAAAAACTCTCTCTTCTCTACTTACAGTTCGGTTCAGTACTATGACAACTGTATTATCTTCAAAATCATCATCAAGTGTAGTTGTTGAGAATACTGGTTCGCAAGGTTCTAAAACCAAGGAAATATATTCAAAATTTATTACCTCGTGTTCCATTTCAGATGTAACAACAATTTGTAGACAAAAACTTATTATTACGCACAATGCGACAGTTTTTTTTAGTTTCACCATTTGTAGTATTCCTCCGTATCTAAAAAATCATCACAAGCGTAGACATTAGAGAAAGCTTTACGATGGCGAAAGTAAATTTGCTCTATGTTTTGTTTTGTTAAAATTTCATTTTCAAATGCTGATGTAAAACCGTAAAAATCTCCATTAAACCAGACAATTATAGATTGACTGCTCACAAAACGAAAGCGAAAACCCGAAATAATGCCAATCCATGTATTATCAGAATGACTTTCATAATCATAGCTAATCATTAAAACCACGCCATCATTAAAGGTTCCAAAATATTCATCTATAACAACATTTTCAATATTAGTGTTGCCTTTGGGTACACCAAATGAATAATAATTTGCAAAATCAAACATTTCAACCCAATCCGCTTTAATCCTCTCCCGCATCTCATCCGACAAAGTTTCCGGCGGCTCGACTGGTGGTTCAGTCGTAGTAACTTCAGTAGTGGTTGTCGCTTC
>WRGW01000064.1 GCA_009786985.1 Oscillospiraceae bacterium | reverse complement strand
ACGCGCTCTTGTTTTGGCTTCGTCGAGCTAATCCCTGCGAGGCGGCAGAAGCCCATCAAGGGCGGGCTTTGCCCGCTCGACTGGGTACGCCACCTCTGCGGGACGCGCTCTTGTTTTGCAAAAACCGAAATTTAGGAGAATTACTTATGTCATTAACCTTGGCTCAAAAGATTTTGAATAACCATATAGTCGAGGGTGAACCTGTTAAAGGAAGCTCTATAGCAATAAAAATTGACCAAACGTTGACTCAAGATGCAACTGGTACGATGGCGTATCTACAATTTGAAACGATGGGGGTTTCACGTGTCAAGACAGAGCGTAGCGTTGCTTATATCGACCATAATACACTACAGTCTGGCTTTGAGAACGCTGACGACCATCGTTATATAGGGAGCGTTGCAAAAAAACATGGGATTTACTTTTCGAGACCTGGTAACGGGATTTGCCATCAGGTTCACCTTGAGCGGTTTGGCAAACCAGGGAAAACACTAATCGGCTCTGATTCTCACACGCCTACTTGTGGGGGAATCGGCATGGTCGCAATTGGTGCTGGCGGTCTTGATGTCGCTGTCGCTATGGCTGGCGGTGCGTATCATATCACTTATCCTGAAATTGTCGGGATTAAGCTGACCGGCAAACTTCGCGATTGGGTTTCGGCTAAAGATGTTATTTTGAAAGTTCTACAGGAGTTAAGCGTCAAAGGTGGCGTTGGCAGAATTATGGAATATTTCGGTGACGGTGTAAAAATGTTATCTGTTCCTGAACGTGCAACAATCACTAACATGGGGGCAGAGCTTGGAGCGACAACTTCTGTGTTCCCGTCAGATGAGCTGACACATCAGTTTCTTAAAGCACAAGGGCGTGAAGAAGATTATATCGAATTATCAGCAGATGAAGGCGCTACTTATGACAAAGTTCTTGAAATAGACTTGTCAAAACTTGAACCCTTAGCGGCTTGCCCTCATAGCCCTGATAATATCAAGAGTATTCGGGAACTCGCAAGCACTGGCACTGCTGTGAACCAAGTTTGTATTGGTTCATGCACCAATGGTTCTTTGCAAGATTTACTAAAAGTCGCACATATTCTTAAAGGAAAAACTGTACATGAATATGTTGACTTATCAATCGCACCAGGAAGTAAGCAAGTGTTTAATATGCTTGCTGAATGTGGTGCTTTGTCTGACCTCATAGACGCAGGGGCAAGGATTCTTGAATGTACGTGCGGACCGTGTATTGGAATGGGTCAATCGCCGATTTCTGCTGGCGTTTCGCTTAGGACGTTTAATCGAAACTTCTTGGGGCGTTCGGGGACTAAAGATGCACAAGTTTATCTTGTTTCGCCAGAAACGGCGGCTGCGAGTGCGTTGACTGGAATTTTCACTGACCCATTAACTTCTGACGTGACTGGGGCTATGCCTCCATACATTATGCCGGAGAAGTTTAGTGTCAATGATAACATGGTGACACTCCCTGCTAGCGAGGATGATGCATCTAAAGTAGAGGTTTTGCGTGGTTCAAATATCAAGCCTTTCCCGAGCAATTCGCCACTTTCTGATGATATTACGGCGGAATTAGCTCTCAAAACCGAAGATAACATCACAACTGACCATATTATGCCAGCGGGGGCGAAAATTTTGCCTTTGCGGTCAAACGTACCAGCGATTAGTGAGTATTGTTTTGTAGTGGTTGATGAAACTTTCCCGAGCCGTGCTAAAGCTCTAAAAGATAAGGGTGGTTGTATCATAGTTGGTGGTGCGAACTATGGGCAGGGTAGTTCACGTGAACACGCGGCTCTGGCACCTGTGTATTTAGGAGTTAAGGCGGTGATTGTGAAGTCTTTCGCGCGGATTCATAGACAGAATTTAGTTAATAACGGTATTCTGCCTTTGACTTTTGTGAACGAAAGCGATTACGATAAACTCACTCAAGGTGAGGTTCTAAAATTGCCGAATGTAAAGAACGAAGTTCAGTCTGGCAAAAACATCACACTTGAATGTGCTGCAGGTATAATCGAATTAAAGAACGATTTGTCTGAACGTGATAAGGATATGATTTTAGCTGGTGGGCTTTTGAATATGTTCAAATAGACGTATTTGTGAACAAAGCATTAAACCGCAAGAAAATTCTTGAACCGCTGAAGTGACTAGCTTTAGTAGCTCAAGGAGGGGTTTCCCTCCGCAGAGCGAGGGGGTTTGGGGCGTTAGCACCATTAAAAAGAATAACAGGAGAATATGTGTAAGAGAATGGCAAAAATCAAAATGACTACTCCCATTGTTGAGATGGACGGAGATGAAATGACCAGAATTATCTGGCAACTGATTAAAGATGAGCTGATTCTACCTCACGTTGATTTGGTGAGCGAATATTACGATTTGGGGTTGGAGCATAGAGATTCTACTAATGACCAAGTAACGGTTGATTCAGCTAACGCTACTAAGAAGTATGGGGTCGCTGTCAAATGTGCGACGATTACGCCGAACGGTCAACGTATGGAAGAGTATACTCTTAAAGAAATGTGGAAATCACCGAATGGGACTATTCGTGCTATTCTTGACGGAACTGTGTTTAGAGCGCCGATTATCGTAAAAGGCATTGACCCATTAGTACCGGGATGGAAAAAGCCGATTACAATCGGTCGTCACGCATATGGTGATATGTACAGAAACGTCGAGTTTAAGGCATTGCAAGGTTCTAAAGCAGAACTTGTGCTGACTGATAAAGGAGGCAAAGTTACTAAACAGACTGTTCACGAATTTACTGACACAGCAGGAATTATTCAAGGAATCCATAATACCGATAAAAGTATCGGTGATTTTGCGAGGGCTTGTTTTAATTTCGCTTTGGATACTAAGCAGGATTTATGGTTTTCGACTAAAGATACCATTTCAAAAACATACGACCATCACTTCAAAGATTTGTATGAAGAAATTTATCAAAACGAGTATAAAACTAAGTTTGAATCGGCTGGCATTGAATATTTCTATACATTGATTGACGATGCAGTGGCTCGTGTAATGCGTTCTGACGGTGGATATATCTGGGCTTGTAAAAACTATGACGGTGATGTAATGTCTGACATGGTAGCAACGGCGTTTGGTAGCCTTGGAATGATGACATCAGTTCTTGTTTCGCCAAGCGGTGCATTTGAATACGAGGCTGCTCACGGAACAGTTACACGTCACTATTACAAACATCTTAAAGGTGAAGAAACATCAACAAATTCTGTGGCGACGATTTTTGCATGGAGTGGCGGACTAAAAAAACGCGGTGAATTAGATAAACTCCCTGAACTTGTAGCTTTTGCTGAAAAACTCGAGCAAGCGACAATAAGTACAATCGAAGATGGTATAATGACAGGAGATTTGTATATAATTTCAAGCCTTGAAACTAAGAAAAAAGTCACCACCCAAGGTTTCATCTCCGAAGTAGCAAAACGTCTTAGCTAAACAAGAGTACGTCCCGCAAAGGCGGAGCTTTGCTTCGCTGTAGTGGGGTATCTCGACGGCGAGACAAGACTCTTCAAGTTGCCTGTTCAGTGGCTCATCTTAACTGATTTAGAGACGTGCAACACAGGGAAGTGAAAGTTCTCAAAAATATACGACAAACAATTTAGAATTTTTCATAAAAATTTCAACAAAAAAATTCACAAGGAAGTGTTATGCGATGAAAAAAGGAAAAATTTCTTCTTATGTAGTTAAACGAATGCCTCGATATTATCGCTTTTTGGGCGATATGATTGAAGAAGGCGAAATCAAAATTTCTAGTGGTGAAATTGCACGAAGATTAAAATTGACTCCAAGCCAAGTTCGGCAAGATTTTAACTGTTTCGGTGAATTTGGTATGCAAGGATATGGTTATAATGTTATTCAATTACGTCAAGAAATTGGTGAAATTCTCGGAATAAAAAAAATGAGCCGTGCTGTAATAGTCGGGGCTGGAAATATAGGTCAAGCGATTTGTGACAGTATCAGTTTTGAGAAACGTGGTTGCAGACTGGTGGGGATTTACGACAATTCGCCTGAAATTATCGGCAAAATCGTGGGAGAGCATGGCGAACATCAAGTTAAGGGCATGGAAGCGTTGGCGGAACTTTGTCAGAAGGAAGGCGGTTCACACTTGCCAGATTTAGCGGTAATCTGCGTTTCTAAGAAGAGTGCAAGGTCGGTCTGCGAACAGCTGATTGCACTTGGAATCAAGAATTTTTGGAACTTCACACAGTTTGATATAAATCTACATTTTGATGATGTCAATGCCGAAAACGTGCATTTAGGTGACAGCTTGTTGACATTGGTATACAACATAAATCGCAACAATTGCGAAGCTAAATAAGATATCCAGTAAGCGGAGCTTTGCTTCGCTGTAGGACATTGCCTAAAACATTGACTAGATGTCGCCGACTATAAATCGTCATTAGGGGGTGAGGTTTGATTTGAGTAAGTTTAGAAAACCGCTGTTAGCGTTTATGTCGGGGGCGATTTTGATGACGGCTTGTCTAATGACAGCTTGCACAACTTTGGATAATAATGAAGACAATACAGACGGTGGCACGAAAGAATCGGAAGAATTGGAAGGTTCAGAAGAAGGTGTTCAAGTCCTGTTCTCGCATGAAGCAGGGTTTCATGACACACGAATCGAGCTTACACTTTCATCAAGCGAACCAGATGCAACGGTCTTTTTCACCGCTGATGGAAGCGTTCCATGCCCTGATGGTTCGGGGACTACTTCGGTGTTTAGTGATGGGGATTTAATCGAAATCGAACCGCCACGCCCGAGAAATGGGTTTAATCACGTTGATGTGCTTAGTGTCAGTGCGATTGCGGTTACTGGTGAATCTAGCGAGCGCGAAACTTCACGAATTTTCGTGCAAACTTTCATTAGCGGAACAGGCGTTTTTGAGCGGTTCGGCGATGAAGTTCTTGTATTTGCATTAACGACTGACCCTCACGGTCTGTTTGACCATTATGACGGAATTTTTGTTGAAGGGATTGACCGTCAACGCTGGCGGGAGGAAAATCCGGGGCAATCGCCGATTCCGCCGTCACCAGCGAATTTTAATCGCAGAGGCAGAGAATCCGAGCGGGAAGTTCATGTTGAAATGTTCGATAGTAGCGGTGAAATGCACATTTCGCAAAGGGCTGGAATGCGGGTTCGCGGTGGCTGGTCGAGAGCGTCAACACAAAAATCAATCGGTTTGATTGCAAGGCGTGAATACGGTGATAGACATACGTTCAGATTTCCGTTTTTCGCTAACGAACTTGATTTAAACGATGAAGTTATAGATAGATATCGCAGAATCAGGCTTCGTAACGGTGGAAATGATAGAGAAAATGCGACGATTCGTGACGAACTGGGGCATACATTATTCAGACAAGCGGGGCTTCCGGATACTCAATCTCACGTACCAGGGGCAGTGTTCTTAAACGGTGAGTATTATGGAGCTGTGTGGGTGAAATCCCCTCTAACCGAAAATCACTGGGCGAGGCGATACGGTAGCATTTCGGATAATTTTGAGATTTTGAGCGAGTGTGAGCTTGGTTTAGATGGCGAACCACGTGCGGTTGATGATTGGGCGGAGTTTCGTGAACTGTTTGCTCTCCCTGAAGATGAGAGTGCAGATGTAGGCGAACGACTGACTAATCAAGCTAACTGGGAGGAATTTAACTCTCGTGTTTGTATAGATAACTTGATGTTGTATTATGCTATGCAGCTCTATATCGCTAATGAAGACTGGCCCGGTGGTAATATGCAAATGTGGCGGTATTTTGAGAGCGAGGAATCAGAACCAATCGGGACACGGCACGAACTGCTCGATGGGAGATGGAGATTCATTGCACAAGATATTGAGTTTGCATGGAATCTCTATGACCGAGGGACGGTTGACCTAAACTCAATCGAAACTGTTCGGACGGGGCATAATCAGATGGGCGGGCAATCACAACTTCTGGACGCACTTCTTGAGAGAGAAGATATGCGGCAAAAGCTCGCTGAAACTCTGGTTGAACTGATGGAAGGTGTGTTTGCGCCAGATAATGTCATTTCAACCATGGATAGTTTGATTGCACTCAATCGCAATGAAATCCGATACGCACTTGAAGCCGATTTGTTCTACCCTGATAACGAACATTGGCCGAATGAGTTCAGTATGCAGGATAGCCAAAACTTAATTCGAGCTTTTGCAAGGCGACGAGCCGAATATATGGTAAGGTTTATTTATGAAAGCCTTGGTATTTCGGTTGAACTATCAGGGTAACCCGACTAAGACTTTGTCGGTTGAATATTATTGTTATTAATTTGTAAGCACAAATTAAAATAAAAAATTAAAGTTGGAGGTAAATTAACATGAAGAAAAGCACAAAAAACAAGTCGCTTCTCAAAGTTATTACTGTTGTGACGATGTTCGCAATGGTGATTTCGATGAGTGCTGAAACCCCGTTTCAGTCACCTTTTGTGGGCGAGCTTGTGGGTGATTTCGTTGGTTCGGTGTATGCTAATGATGATGCGTACGGCGACCCTGATGATGACCCACGCAGACCAAATTTCTACGCACCACCCGCAGGGGTGACTCTTAACAGCAGACCAGCACGTGCAGTAGGTCCTGCTGGTGCCCCTGCAGCGAGACCCGCTATGGCTGGGAATACAATCCCAGGTGGCGAAAGGGTTCCTGCTGGATTCTTCCCAGGGACTGGGACAACTGCTGTTGAACTTAGACATAGAGAAGGTTGGCAGATTATCTACACAGTTTCTGTGGCACGTGATAATGAAACCATGCCTTTGAACACGCCTTCTCCTGGTGTGAACTTTGACCACGCACGTTTAGCACGTCATAACGGTGGTGTAAGCCCGCTTTTGACTGCACGTTGCGGTGGTGCTGACCCTAACAGTGCGATTGCTTCTAATCGTTGCGATAACTGCTTTAACAGGCTGTATAGAGCACCTTGTAGAAGAATCAGACCGGTACACCCTCCGCAACGTAATCCTGCGGCAGGTACACCAGTAGCTTCTGGTCGTTTGATTACTTTCCCTAACGATGCTTGTGCAATTAGCATTAGCATGGTTGCTGTTAATCCAGCTGGTGGTTATTCTGATGTAATCACACGTTCATGGATTAACATTGGTAAGTATGACTTCTATTTTAATGAAGATTTAGACCCAGTAAGCCAACCTTTGATTTTCCACATCAATTCAGATGCACGTGAAATTTTCCACAGTGCTGACACAAGTACTGCTGTGTCTGTTATAGGTGTTGACCGTGCTGAGTGGGTTACTCGTTATATCGCAATTAACGCTTCACTTGCTGATAATGCGGCAACCCGCACAAATATCCGAAACCAAATGGGTTCACCGATTTTGCAAGGTAACTACCCACCACTTCTACCTGCTGGTTTTACTCGTAGAGGTAGAGGTTCTTCTGAAATTGCTGCCCATGTTGAAATTTTCAACCACTTAGGTAACCGAATTGCCAATCAAAGAGCTGGTATGAGAATTAAAGGTGGTTGGTCGCGTGCGACTTTTGTGAATGAGCAAAAAACATGGGAGTTCTATGCTAATGACAACTATGGCGATAGAAACAACTTCTTATGGCCTCTTTTTGGGCAATTAAACGCACAAGATGGAAACCTTATGCACAGATTCCGTAGATTCAGAATTAGAAACGGCGGTTCTGACCGTGAAGGTACTTTTATGCGTGATGAACTAGCTCATGATTTAGCAAGGCTTTCTGGTTACCCAGATATGCAAAATCATAGACCAGGTGTTGTGTTCCTTAACGGTGCATACTATGGTATGGTTTGGCTAAAATCACCTCGTACTGAAGACCACTGGAGAAGATTCTACGGTGGTAGAACTGATGCTTTTGAAAAAATCGGTCCAAATGAAATGGGTCGTGATACGTGTGGTAGGGGCGGATGTCTAAGGGTGTTATCAACAGGGCAATCAAGTTTTACACGCCCTGCACCTGGTACACGTACTTTATCTGGCACAACTTTTACTGACCCTCACAGCGGTAGCCCTGCTTCGGTTCAACACCCTGCAGTTTGTGCCCAAGGCACTTGTGGTAGGATTGACTGTAGTGACTTCCACTCGAGCTTTAACCCAGGGTGTGCCCCTGGTGTCGGTAACTGTCGTGGTGTGACATCGTGGGCACAGGTTACTAACCTGCTTGCGGGTTCAAGCAGACCTAACGGCCCTAACGGCGATGAAATTTTTAATGCTCCAGTTACGGCTAACCTTACAAATGCAGCTGCATGGGATGAATTTAGCCGTATTGTAAACGTTGATAGTGTAATTCGTTATTATTCACTTCAAATTTTTGCCGCAAACGTTGACTGGCCTTCAAACAACGTTGAAATGTGGAGATATTTCCCGATTTGTGCAAACGGTAATGACCATCAACCTGGTGACGTTTGTGACATCCCAGGTTGTGAAATCGCAGCTATTAGAGCTGGAACGCTTCACCCATACCTTGATGGAAGATGGAACATGGTCGCACAAGACCTTGAGTTCGGATGGGGGCACTTTATGCAGGGTGCACCAATCGCAAATGCAACTCACCCAACTTCTAACACGATTCATGCGCTCATTAACAGAACAGGTACAGATTTCCACGTACCTGGGGCGTTGCCATCAGATTCTTATTATGAACGTGATAGCCCTTATCGTTTCCACTTTAACGCAATGCCACGTACTTCACTTATGATTCCTTCGCTTATGCAAAGACCAGATATGAGAGCGGCGTTCGCAAATGCACTTAATGATTTGCGCGAAAACTCTCACGGTTGGATTATTTGGTGTAATGATGCAGAGGAAATGGTTCCAGGGCCTGCTCAACTTGTTCGTAGCCACTTGGCATACGTAATCGAAGAAGAACACAGAAGAATGGCTGGACAATCACGTACTGGAACGCTTTCGACTAACACCGCTCACCACGCCGCTGGTAGACAAACTGGTAGAGGTGCTGGAGGTGCTCCACACTGGACAGATGAAAACTGGGATTTAGCACGTCAACGTTCACCACGTGACACAATCAGAATTTCTGAGCTTCCACGTGCTGGAGGTGTTGTTAGCCCTCATAACCAATCACCGGCTTTCCCACATCCTCACGGATTATTTAACGCATGGGCTATAGATGAACGTGATCAAGACTGGGGATTTGATACCCACTACGCAGAGTTCCCAGGTCAGTTACATTTGTTATACTTCTTGTACAGACGTTCGTGGGAGCTTAGAGACCATATTGCAGAACCATTTGTACCTGGTCGCCCACAGTCTCAAATAAGCAATAGCACACCAGCTACTGGTCTTGGTCTCGCTGACTCAGCAAGACAAGAGGTTTGGGCTGGAATTAGTGGCAATATCCCGTGGGAACGTGGCGGAGACGCTACTTTGAATACTCTAACTTTTGGTCTTCTTGAACCTCAAGCATTAGGTGCTGCATGGTGCAATGAAACCGATCGCTCAAGAGACCCTCGTATCAGAGGTGAAGTTCACCAAGGATTCCACTTTGCAGCTGGAACGAGAATCCCTCTAACAATCAGACCATGGGCTGGATTTAGAATCCAAAACATCTCTGGCGAAAACTTAATTGGTGCTGCGGACGCAATCGGACAATCAATTCCACAAAGACTTTATGTAACTGGTGCTTCTAACATCTATATCCAGTTTGAGCGTATTCCTGAAGGTATTCACGGTCATGGCTTGCCACACGTAAGCACGATTCAAGCTAACCGTGGCGGTCCTAACGATGGCGGTAACTGGATTGAAATTACAAACAGTACGGCTGCTCCTCTTTCAACACGTGGTCTATACCTCTCTGATAACTGGGACGGTCAAGACGAAGATACAGCTGACCATGACAGAATCTTTGACTTTAGATGGAGAATGCCTGCATTCATCATTGACCCAGGTCAAACAGTATTCCTTCAAACAAATAATACTAATGAAACTCGTCACACAGCTCTCAAACACGCACAAACGAACTTTGGTATTACGTTCGGCGAACGTATAAGGATTGCAGACTCGGCAGGTAACGTAATTCAAAGAGTTGAGGTTTCTCGTATGACTTCGAGCGAAGCTCAACAACGTAACCCTGACGGTAACTGGAGAATTGTTGATTGGGCAGACCAATCACGTAATCAAGGTAACGCACCTGGTATGGGTGTAGGCGTTCCATGTACTGGAACTTGCCAAACTTGCGGATGCCCAATCTGCTTCCCGCCTGCTGGGCGTTGCGATATCTCGACTTGCTTCAGATGCTTCCCACCAGCACACCCACCACTCTTTAACTTGAACACAACCCCTGCTACTGCACTCTTAAACCTAAACGGCGCTGGAGGAAGTGCTTCGGGTCAAGTTGCGGCATTCCCATGGCTAACCAGAAATGGTTCGGCTGAACCGTTTAATGTTAATGCGACACCTACGGCTATTACGATTACTAACCGTGGAGGTTCGGCACAAGGCGTACAATTTAGGTTGAACGCAATCACTTCACCACGCCCTGCTGGACAGTATACGTTCACGATTACTGGAACACTTGCAGGTGGCGGTCACCCAGGTCGTCAAGTAGCAATCCGCGTAGGCGGTAGTAGCGGTGAAATTGTTGGTCAAACAACTACTGGCGCAGGTGGAGCGTTTACTGTAACTGCCACTCTAACCGGTGCACAAGTTGCTTCGCTCGATTCCCCAGGTCACGCTACTCGTGGTAGGAGCTTGGCGCTCTGGACTGCTGACGGTAATGACAACCTAACAATCACTCAAATGACAATTACGAGAGACTAAAGCAAAACAAGAGGATTCCCCGCAAAACGGGCTTTGCTCCCATATTACCCAAAACCCCCCACACTTTCAAAGAATTGAAGTGTGGGGGTTTTGTTGACAAAATCGAAATTGCGTGATATAATGGTATAAATTAAGAAGGAGGTGGAAACATGGCTCAAACTGAAACTCGTCATGCCGAAAAAAGTAGCCTTTTCAAGCTAATGATGACTGAATATACTGGTGATGTTCAAACGCAAATTGCACATCAACGTTCGATTATGGAACCTGAAGATGTAGAAATCGTCGAAAAAGAATTTAATGCGTGGAAAGAAAAATTGGAAAGCAAAAAATCATAAATTACCCACTCGCTCCTCCAGCTCTTGTCTTTGCAAAACAAGAGCTAATCCCTACGAGGTGGCAGAAGCCCATCAAGGGCGGGCTTTGCCCGCTCGACTGGGTACGCCGCCTCTGCGGGACGCGCTCTTGTTTTGCTCACCGTCGAGCTAATCCCTACGAGACGGCAAAGCCGCCTCTGCGGGACGCGCTCTTGTTTTGCTTCACTAATCAAACCAAGCATTAATCTGGAACTCGCCACCTAAATTGCTAATACAAATCAGTGTTTTTTTCATAACCGCTCGAAATAAAGGCGAATTCTTACACTTGATGACTAATCTATATCGGAATTTTCCATAAATATTTCCTATTCCGTTTTTGACTGGACCTAAAACTCGAACTGGTAGAGGAGTCTCACGCCCTGAATTAGCTTCGGCTAATATTTCCCCGAAAATCTTAACCGTTTCAAAGGCGGTTTTCGCCACGAGTGGTTCAAATACACCCGAAATCTCAACTATGCAGAGTTCGCAAAAAGGTGGGAATAATAGTGCTTTGCGAATTGCTTCTTCTTCGGCGTAAAAGCCGCGATAGTCCTGCTTTGCGGCTAAGCGTAAGACATAGTGGTCTGGCGTAAAAGTCTGCAAAAACGCTGTTCCGATTTTGTCACCACGCCCTGCTCTGCCGACCACTTGTGTAATCAAAGAAAACGTGCGTTCATATCCAATATAGTCTCCGGCGTAGAGAGAGTTGTCAATTAGCAGAATGCCAACAAGTGTTACGTTTGGGAAATCCAGCCCCTTTGCTACCATCTGTGTGCCAACCATAATGTCGTATTCGCCTTTGCCAAAACTCCCGAATCCTTTTTCATACGCACCTTTGGTCATTGTCGTATCTGCATCCATCCGCAGGATTCGGGCGTTCGGAAATCGCTCCAACAATTCATCTTGAATGCGTTGAGTTCCAGTTCCAGTGCTATGCAGAGTAGCCTCACCACATTTGCTACAACTCTCCGAACTCGCCACATTAAAATCGCAATAATGACAGCGGAGGCGGTTTCCTGCTTTATGAAAAGTCAACGCAATCCCGCAATGCGGACACGTTGCAACTTCTCTACAACTCTGGCAGCATACAAAAGTGTGATAACCCCTACGATTTAGAAGTAGTAAAGATTGTTCGCCCCGTTCAAGGTTTGTTTGCAAAGCTGTGATTAGTTCGTCGCTAAAGTTGCTTTCGTTCCCAGTTGCCCGCTCTAACTGCATATCAATTATGCGAACATCAGGGAGTGCATTTTCAGAATACCGCTTGTCCATCTGAAAAAGCGTATATTTCTCGATTTTTGCTTTGCGATAGCTATCCATGCTCGGTGTAGCAGAGGCTAACAGTAACAGCGATTTATGATAAAAACACCGCTGTTTTGCAACATCTCTAACATGATAACGTGGGCTACGTTCAGATTTATAGGTGTGTTCGCCCTCCTCATCAATCACAATAAGCCCGATTTGTTCCATCGGTGCAAAGACGGCACTGCGTGTCCCGAGTATGATTTTTGCTCTGCCTTCACGAATGCGTTTGTATTCTTCCCCGCGTTTTCTAAGCGACAGCCCTGAATGGATTACGGCGGCGTTTTGCCCGAAGTAACCTTCAAAAATCCTAATTGTTTGTGGAGTTAATGCGATTTCGGGAACTAAAATCAACGCTGATTTGCCTCGCAATAGGCATTCTCCAACCAACTTGATAAAAACTGATGTTTTCCCACTACCAGTAACCCCATGGAGCAGCGCACATTGGGGTGTAGGAGTGTCGAGTAATTCGACAAGCCCGTCAAAAGCGATTAACTGCTCGTCACTGAGTTCCAATTCGTCTACATTAAGCATTAAGTCGGGTGAGGTTGTATCTGGTTCTAATTCTGAAATTGGTTTCGACGATTCAACCAATATTCCTTTTTTGACTAGGTTCGTCACAACCGATGTGCTTACTCCACATAAATAGCAGAGTTCTTTAATACTCGCTGAACCGTTTTCAAGAGCTTGGATTACGCTTTTTTGCTTAGCTGTGGTGGTGGTTAAAATATCTGGTTCAAAATTTTCACTAAGGCTGACGATTTTGGTTGTATTGCCTTCCAGTTTACGACTAGCAGTCTTAGGGTCACGCAAAATCGGTGGCATAATACACCTGACAGCGTTATAATATGTACAAAAAGTATTCTCTTTTAGCCACTTAGCGAGATTTAACATCTCATCAGTCATATAAGCATAGTCGTCTAAAACTTCGCTAATCGGTTTTAGTGTTGGTAAATCTTTATTGTTGACATCGCCATCATCAATTGCTGTCTGAATTGATTTAACCGCAAATATCATACCCTCAATTCGACGAGTTCCCCGTCCAAAAGATACAAGCACACGCTTACCAGGTTGAACCAACGTAACGATTTCTGGCAAAACGGCGTAAGAATACAAACGGTCAAAAGCATAAAACGCTTTTTCGACAGCAACTAAAGCTATAAGTGATGGCATGGTTATACTACCATCAAGCAAAATCGGTTGTTCGTTCATAAGATTTGCTGATTTCACGCAAAATATAGTCGATTAAATCAAGAATAGGCTTGTCTTGTCGGTCTATTTTCCGCCATACTGCGTTGAAAATTTCTTAAATATCAACGGATATTCGCACAAA
>WRGW01000063.1 GCA_009786985.1 Oscillospiraceae bacterium | reverse complement strand
CTGGACCTTGGAGACCCTGCTCACCTGCTGGACCTTGGAGACCCTGCTCACCTGCTGGACCTTGGAGACCCTGCTCACCTGCTGGACCTTGGAGACCTCTACAACCACGTTCGCCACGTGCTCCTCTTGAACCTTTGCAGCAACAGCAACAGCGATTATTTTTATTATTTGTATTATTAGACATAAAATCACCCCTCTCATTTGCATACATAATATGCAACGGAGGGGGTAACTGTTACACTAAAACATAATCAGTGTAGACTGGTTGTAATCCCTTGTCAATAATCGCTACGTGAATTTGCTCGACACTACGTTCATCCGATAACGCAAACTGACCATCTCCTTTTTGTGATTGCGATTCGTTATGACCGCCAACAGTCACCTTTACGCCAGCAGAAATTTTGTTAGCAACAAGCCCGATTACATTGTCACGAAATTTAGAACGCTCTCGTGTCGAGATATTGATTGACGCATACGGTAACAAAAGTCTCAACGCTAACATGACCTGTAAAAGCTCCCTTTCGCCGACAGGTTCTTGAATAAGCTCACTTTCGCTTTTAAGATGTGCCGCTCTGATTCGTGGAACTGAAAACGATAGTTCTATATGAGGGTGTTCTCTAGCTAACAAAAACGCATGAACTCCAGTCGCAAATGCGTCTTTACGAAAATCCCACAATCCCAGTAACGCCCCGAAACTTACGCCACGCATTCCAGCTTTGATTGCACGTTCCTGCCCACAAAATCTGTAATCAAAATCGCTTTTAGGACCTTCAGGGTGGTGGATTGCATAAGTCTGCTTGTCATACGTTTCTTGGTATATGCTGACAAAATCCGCACCGCATTTGTGTAAATGTGCGTATTCGTCTACTTCTAGCGGATACACTTCTAAACCGATTGTTTTGAAATACTTTTTGGCGAGCGTCACAGCTTCTCCGATATAGCCAACATCTGATTTTTTGCGTGATTCACCAGTTAGCAGCAAGATTTCTTCAAGACCAGTGGCTACAATGGTTTTGAATTCGGTTTCGATTTCATTTAGTGTCAGCTTACCCCGATTGATTTCATTTTTGCAATTAAATCCACAGTAAGAGCAGCTGTTATCGCAATAGTTAGAAATGTACAGTGGCGTATATAAGCTAACCGAATTTCCGAAATATCGGCGAGTTTCGGTCTTAGCATAGTGTGCAAAATTTTCGAGAAACGCACCACCAGCGGGTGACAAAATCACGCCGAAATCGAACAAATTCAGCTTTTCAAATTTAGCCAGTTTTGAAAGCACGGTTCTAACATGGTTTTCGGTATAGCTTTTGTAATTATATTCGCCAGATTTCGCAAGGACATTTTGCATTAGTTCACTCACGTTCTTTAGTCCTCCAAGTCCTCTAAAAATCCAGTAAGCGGACTTGACGCTTCCGCTTCGTATTCGAGAACTCTGCCTAAGCCTGCAAGCCATGCCTTTCGCCCGCTTTGAACTGCTAACTTAAACGCTTCTGCCATCAATCCTACATCGTTAGCGGTCGCAACAGCTGTATTCGCCATTACAGCAGAGACACCGAGTTCCATCGCTTCACACGCTTGAGAAGGTCGTCCGATTCCAGCGTCTACTATAATTGGCAGGTCGATTTCGTCAACTAAAATCTTAATAAAATCTTTGGTGAGTAGACCTTTGTTGCTACCAATCGGTGCCCCGAGTGGCATAATAGCCGCTGCTCCTGCGTTTGCCATCTGGCGTGCTGAAATCAAGTCAGGGTACATATACGGCATTACAATAAATCCTTCTTTAGCCAGAATTTCAGTTGCTTTGACAGTTTCGGCGTTATCAGGCAAAAGATATTTTGTATCGTTGATAACTTCGATTTTCACAAAATCACCACAACCCAGCTCACGAGCAAGTCGTGCAATTCGAACCGCTTCTTCAGCATTACGAGCACCAGATGTATTCGGGAGTAAAGCTATACCTTTAGGAATATAGTCAAGAATACTATCAGTTCCGCTATTGGCACGACGCAAAGCGAGGGTTGCCATTTCAACTTCACCCTTTTCGATTACGAGCTTGGTTTTGTCGAGCGAAAACTTGCCCGAACCTAATATAAACCGTGAGTTAAACTCGCACCCACCGAGAATCAGTTTGTCCTCTGAATTT
The DNA here is from genome assembly GCA_009786985.1 of Oscillospiraceae bacterium. Classification (GTDB taxonomy): domain Bacteria; phylum Bacillota; class Clostridia; order Oscillospirales; family Ruminococcaceae; genus Ruminiclostridium_E. The sequence goes on along the minus strand of WRGW01000063.1, from coordinate 11,449 downwards.
TTCGTTTTCTGCATTGTTTTTGGCATTGTTAGATATTCCTCTTTTATTTCTTCTAAACATTTTTGGAAGTGTCAGGCAATTTATTTAGCTCTCCAGACCCAATATCAATCTCGCAATCATGTTGGCTTGATGACCTGCACAAATGCTAACTCGTGGTGCCATAAAACCTATTCCGAGCTGTTTAGGTGGAGTATCGTCACCACACAAATACAATCGCCCGAATTTCTTTTTGGTGCGAATGAGGTTAGAATCACTAAACCCGTTCATACCCGATGCTGCTACGATTTTTTTGTCGGTATTTTCAAGTAGTGTCGATGCCAATTCTGCTTTAAATTCTGCTCCATCGAACGCTTCACAGACTATTTCATAATCGTCGAACAGCTCTATTGCGTTTTCACTAGTGATTTTTGTAGTGACTATTTCAAATTGCACAAATGGGTTAATGATTTCGAGTTGGCTTTTCAAAGCCTCGGTTTTGAAAAGCCCGATATGTGCAGGTGTGTAGTGTTGCCTATTGAGGTTGCTTGCTTCTACTTTGTCAAAATCGACAAGCAAAAGCCTACCCACCCCGATTCGTGCAAGCATTACTGCGATATTAGAGCCAAGCCCTCCAAGCCCAGCAATTGCGACTTTTGCGGAATTTAGCTTGTTCTGAATATCTGGCAGGTTTCTGGCGTAATAGTCTTCTTGTGTTAGTTTTTTTTTCAAAATCAACCACCACCTACAAAGCTGACTATTTCGAGCTTGTCTTGGCTTGATAGTTTTGTTTGCTTGAAATCTTTTTTAGGAACAATGTTCCCATTTTTTTCTACAGCTACACGTTCTTCGGAGTAGTTTTGTTTTCGCAAAAACTCCGACAACACGATTTCGCCGTCTACATTTATTTTTTCACCGTTTACAATCATTGTTTCTTTCCCATTTCTATTAGTTTTGGTTTCTGCGTGGGATAATCAACCACGTCATCATTCATTATAACAGAATATAGCCAAGTTGTCAATAATTTTTGCTATCTGAAAGCGAATTTCATAAAAAATATCTAAAATCTAAATTTAATGTTGAATTTTTCTTGACAAATTGCTACAAATATAGTATACTTAATTATGTATTGCTTTGTGGATTGTGTGTTTTACCATATGTCCACTGTTATTTCTGTGTGTATACAAGATGTAGGAGGTGACAGATTTGTACTTTGGAAGTGTGAAATTTTTCAAACATTTGATTGTTGCGGTTCTTGCAATTTTTATGGCGGCTTCGGTTGCGTTGATTGCTTTACTCACAATAGAAAATAATGACCTTAGACGGCGATTAGATGATTATACCAGTGGTGGTCAATCGATTTCTTCTGGTGATAACGTGAGTGAAGGCAGTGAATCTGGCGACACATCTAATACTATCGATGATTCTGACAATACAACGGTTTCGCTTCCAGATGAAGACAATACTTCTTTAGAAATGTCCGTGTGGCCACCTGAACCCTTTGGTGAATTTGGCGAACTATTTACAGAACTATATGCCACAGTCCCACCATGGGAAGTTGAGCTTATAGAATATTCGGCGAATAATATTTATTTGACTTTTGATGACGGCCCTAATCATATGACAAATACAATTTTAAATCATCTTAGAGATAACGATGTTAGTGCAACTTTTTTTGTAATCCCACGTGATACAACGCAAACGATTATGCGACGGATTCATGATGAGGGTCACGCAATCGGCGTTCATAGCTACAGCCATGTGCTACACGAAATCTACGAAAGCGTTGAGGCTTTTTTGGAAGATTTTAATCAAGCAAGAACTTTAATTTATGAGCAAACTGGCATGATGTCTGACATTTTTCGATTCCCTGGAGGGAGCGTTAATAGCTATAACAGCGATGTAAGAGAAGACATAATCACTGAAATGGAACGACGTGGCTTTGTATACTTTGACTGGAACGTAGATAGTGATGACGTAGGCGGTGCGTCATATGACAGAATGCTTAGAGATATTCCGCAATATATCAATACAAATTTTGAAGAGGGTGAACGTTCGATTGTGTTATTCCACGATGCGGCACCGTTCACGACATGGGTTTTGGGGGATTTACTCTCAGTTTTGCAAAGAAGCCCAAACGGTTATAGTTTTGAAACTTTGTGTATTAATACTGTACCACATCAGTGGTAAAATTTGAGACGTTTTGTGCTATATCTGGTTGGCACTTAAATGGATAATGAGGATAAAAAATGATGGGAATTAAAGAAAATTTTACTCAAGCTGTAAAAGAGCTTACTGGGATTGGTGACAAAAAATCAGACCGTGGTTCTATTCAAAGTGAACCGCCACAACAAACTGACGGTGCGCCATCTGAAATGAATGCTAAAGGCGGAAAAGCAGTCGACGAACTCAGAAAAGGATTATACTCTGAATCGGATGAAACGCGTAAAATCACATTGGATTCTAATGGCTCTGGATTTCCGAAAGAAGTCAAAAAAATCGGTGATGATTTGAGTGCTATTCAAAATTTACAAGATGCAAAAGCTGACGATGATTTTGCAGGCTTAGCACAGATGGATGATTTTGCTGGACTCGATGATTTAGATAATCTAAGCACCGCAACAAATGTACGTCCATTGGCTGGAAGTGGTTCGCCTAAAGATGCGTTTGATAATGCCGAAGCTTCAGAAGCCGCAACAACCCCAGTTGCAGAAGAGTTTTTGTCTGGAGGAGAGCCACCAGTATCTTTGTTTGGTGGTCAACCTGCAGGTGCTAAGGTAGCACCTGCTTCTCCACCTCCAGTTCAACCGATGCCCGAGGCTTCACCAGTTGCACCTCCTGCATCTGCTCAGACATCACTCCCGCCACGACAACCCGAACCTTCAGTGCAACCGTCACCAGCTCAGACGAGTGCAGCATTTGCTGGAACAGGCTCGACTTTTTCGCAACCTGAATCACGTGAAACTGGTGGTAATTGGAACGCTTCATCACCACGCCCTATGACACCGCCTCCACGCCCAATGTCGTCTGTTCCTTTGACAGTTGCGAGTTCACGTGGGTCTTCAGCGACGGCTTCTGATGATAGTGAACTTACGATTATTTCACGCAACACGATGATTGATGGTAACATTCGTTCGTTTGCGGATATGAGCATTGATGGCGATGTCAAAGGTGCAGTGGAAACAACTAAAAATATCGACTTAAACGGAAAAATTGTAGGCGATATTTCTTGTAATAATGCGATGATGCATACATCACAAATTCAAGGCAACGTGCGTATGAAAGGCAACGTTAGCATGAAACGTGATACTCTGCTAATCGGTGACCTTATGTCAACTTATGCTGAAGTGAACGGTAAAATCAAAGGCAATCTCGATGTGGTAGGAAAAGCAGATTTGCGAGGAGATGCAGTCGTTTTCGGCGATATCAGTGCATCAACAATCACTGTTGAAGATGGTGCGATTATTCAAGGATACGTCAGTACGACATTCCTAAACAAAGAAGAAAGCCGCAACTTGTTTCCAGATACAATAGTTATTGACGAGTCTGGCGTAGTTTAGTAGGACAAGGTGGGTTTCCCTTCATTTTTAAAAAAGGCGGGCTATGCCTGCCTTTTATTCGTAAAAAGGTGGTGAAAAATCTTGAAGCGTTTAAGTCGTTTTAGAATAATTGTAGTTTTATTCACGGTTGTTTTATTGTTAAACGGATGTTATTGGAACGTTCCGATTAACGACCTTCTTTCACCGCCTATGTTGACTCAAAAACAAATCGAAATTTTTAATGCACTCACCAATGCACATGGAGGAGCTTTAACGCTCAAATTCCCGAAAAGCGGTGAGTTCCTTTCTGCTTTTGTTGAAATACCGCCTCTGACTGTCGAAAATGCAGAAATCGAAGTAAGTCCTCAAAATATCAGCCGAGTAATGGTGTTTTATGAACGTAGCGGAACATTTGATGAACCAACAATCTGGTTGACTTTTTTGGAACGTGATGAATCAAACGAAAATGGTTCACCACCACGGTGGGAGGCTACTCACAATATCTCTTTTTTTGCGACTGGAATCGAACAAGTCGAGTTTTCAACTTTAGGTGATTGCTCGCAAACGAACGTAATCGTCAGTACGTCAATCACAGGGCAATCTGATATGAACCTATACGTTATTTCATTTAGAGGTGAAGACGGCAATACGCCAACAAGGGTCTTCCACAGAAATTTCTGCATTTTTTATCAAGTTGGTGATTTTGATGATTCGGGCAATAACTCGCTGATGAGCATTAACATGAGTAGCAATGAGGAGGTTGAGGAATCAACTATTCAATTTTCGAGTTGGTATAACGGTTCATTCGTGACTACACACACAGTTAGAACTAATCCAGCAGCAAGTGAATATGTGCGAACGCTCAAAGCAAGAATCCCTGTTGACGCAGACTTTCCTACTGGTATTGTTAATTATGACGAACATGAAACTGTGCCAGCATTATTCATCGAATATCTGATGGCAGGTGGCGATGCTAATACAAGCATTATTGTATGGGGAGAACAAGGGCAAATTAGAAACGTAGTCTTCTCAGCGAATGAAGCTATTCGTGCATTAAATCTCGAGATGCTTGAAAAACGCCCGAACCAATTCACCGCCCACGCTCACTCACGCGATTTGCGTGGAGACGGTCGTGTTTTAGTAGCTGGGAGCGAATCATTCCCAGGGCATATGGTGGACATTCCTGCAAACGAACGTGTTCGCGCTGCAATTTGGTATGAACTTTTATTGAATTCGAGCTTGAGCGAATCAGCACCAAACGATAATACAGCTAATACCACTTGGCGTTCGGGGAATTTTAGACAAGTCTATTATTCTTACCTTAGCGTAAATAATGACTATGTTTTTGTTTTCCCGAAACACTGGGTCGGAAATGTGACTGTAACGGTCGAGAACGAACCTTCAGAAAATGTCATAAACCAAGTCACTTTTTGGGAGTTCGATTCAAATACTAAACAAAATGTGCATGACGTTTCTCTCCCAGTCATGGTGATTCTAACAGTTCCTGCTGGTGCTGGTGTTTGCAGAGAACTCCGTGGCGATTATGGAGATTTCGTTTTGTTTGATTCACGCAATAATCCTGATTATGATTATTACGTGAAGTTCGAAGGATTTTCGGAAGGTGATAGTGAAATTGATTCCGCAACGTTCCCCGTCAATCGTTTTATGCTTAGAAGAAATCTAACAGTATTTTCGGATTAGTAAGAGTGGAGAGGAGAAGCAGCAGTGAAAAGAGTTTTGATTTGTGAAGACGAAGAAACGATTAGAGATTTTGTGGTGATTCACCTAAAGCGCGCTGGATATGAGGTCACTGCTGTGCGTAATGGTGACGAAGCACTCAAAGCATTTACGGTTGCCGAAAAAGACAAAGCACCGTTCGATATAGCCTTACTTGATATAATGATGCCAGGTCCTCCCGAAAAACAAGGCGATAAGATTTGTAAGGCTTTGCGCGAAAAGAACAAAAATCTCGGCATAATTATGTTGTCTGCTAAAGCTCAAGAAATGGACAAAATTGGATGTCTTATGAATGGTGCTGATGATTATGTGACCAAGCCGTTTTCACCGTCTGAGCTTATAGCAAGAGTAGACGCAATTTATCGCCGTGTTGAACTCTCGAGTGGGGCAACTAATACAAATGTTGGGGCTAATTACACAGTCGATAATTCAGGAAATCAAGTGTTACACAATCGACGTAAAGAAGATAATAATTCAGTCCACACAAAGCCACAAAAAGTTCTGTCTGGTCCTTTTACTCTTGACTCTAAGGGTAGAAGTATTACCAAAAACGACAAACCGTTAGAACTTACGCAGGTAGAATTTCAGATTCTTGAGTTTTTTATAAACCGTGAAGGTACAGCGATTGAACGCAAAGAAATTTTGACACAAATCTGGGGTGAATCATATTATGGCGACGATAAAATTATTGACGTTAATATAAGACGGCTTAGAATGAAAATTGAGAACGACCCCTCTAAACCAGAGTTTTTGCAGACTGTGTGGGGGTTCGGATATAAATGGAATGTTGGTGAGGTCTAAGTGAATTCGATTAGCAAAAAAAGTATTGCCACTCGTTGGTTTGTTAATAGTTTCGCTGTGGTTGCAGTTATTCTTTTAGTGCTGACCGTTTCGGCGTTTTTTATGTTGAGACAGTATTATTACGGCATTGTATCGCAGATGCTACAATCCGAAGCTAACACAATTGCTGGAGTTTTGAGGCGGTATCATGACCGTGACGGTGTAATCAGCTCAAACGAAATCAGACGTTCTATAGAAGAGTTTGATAACAAAAGTTTTATGGAACTTATGGCGCTAAATCCAAACGGTGAGGTATTGTTGACCTCAAGCGGATTCACGCCCGAAATAGCATCAGACTTTGCGGATTTTATCTATGCACGTGAACAGGTAGCACGCGAACAGGGCGTTCGTGGAAGTGGGCGTTCAATTGGTGTGTTGCGTGGCGAGGGCGGCAGTGAACGATATATGGCAGTTACCGTAATGCTTCCTTCGGAGCGGTACAGTGCGATTAGATTAGTTACATCGCTTACAGCGATAGATAGACAAGTTTCAACATTGACCTTGTTTATTGGTGTATTCAGTGTCGCTGTTTTGTTTCTTTTGTTGCTACTGGGTCTTTATTTTATACGCTCAATCGTTTCTCCTTTGCGACAGATTGGTAATGCCACAAAAAAACTCGCCGATGGAGATTTTTCGGTAAGAGTCACTAAAAGTAAACATAACGACGAAATTGGAGAACTTAGTAAAGTAATTAACCACATGGCAGACGAACTCGAAATGTCAGAATTACTAAAGAATGAATTTATATCATCAGTATCGCACGAGCTTAGAACGCCGCTCACTGCAATCAGGGGGTGGGGCGAAACTGTAAACGAACTTCGTGACGATGAAACGACCGAAAAAGGAATGAAAGTGATTATAGCCGAAACTACTCGCCTCACTGAAATGGTTGAAGAATTGCTTGATTTCTCGAGAATCCAAAGCGGGCAACTTTCTCTACAAATGGTCGATTTTGAGATTTATGAAGAACTCACAATCGCAGTAACTGTATACGCTGAACGCGCCAATCGTGAGGGAATCGCTCTTATGTTTGCACGTGGAAGCGAAAACAATGAATGCTATGTTCACGGTGACAAAAACAGAATCCGTCAAGTTTTTTTGAACGTAATTGACAACGCAATCAAATATTCTGAAGAAGATACGATTGTTGATATTGCCGCTAATATTGTGGGTGAAAAAATTATAATTTCGTTTAAAGATTCAGGGTGCGGAATAGCAAAATCAGATTTATCGAAAGTAAAACTAAAATTTTATAAAAGTAACAATACTAAAAGGGGTTCGGGCATAGGTTTAGCAGTTGCCGATGAAATCATCGAATTGCACAAAGGCAAATTAAATATAAAAAGTGAACTCGGCAAAGGTACTACTATTGAAATAACTTTACCAATTATCACCCTTTCAAACGAAAACGATTTAGAAAGAGAGAATAACAAAAAAGATGAGCAATAAAAATTTTCAAAATACCAAAGAATGCACACATAAAAGTAAAATCGGCGGTCAGGCTTTGTTCGAGGGCGTAATGATGCGCGGGATTACATACGAAGCTATGGCAGTCCGCAAAAAAGATGGTAGCATTCATGTCGAAAGCAAAGAAGTCGCACGCAACAAGTGGTATCAGAAAACACCGTTTATTAGAGGGGTGTTCAACTTTGTGCTACAACTCAAAAACGGGTATTCATATATGATGAAATCCATGGAAATATCGGGTTATCTTGATGATGAGGAGGAGGAGAAAAAAGAGGACACAAATCCAGACCCTATTCCTGAAATACCAGACGACTTAAAGCCTGAGCCTGAACCTGAACTCGATTCCAAATCTGATTCTGAAGACAAAAAGTCAAGTTTTGGTGAAATGATTGTGGGTGTTGTCGGAACAATCGGTGGTTTAGCAATCGGAGTGCTTTTGTTTATGTTTGTTCCAACCCATAGTTTTGCTTTCTTAAACAGCTTGTTTGAAGAATACGTAGGTTTCGGATTAAACCGTTCGCTTACCGAGGGTATAATTAGGATTATTTTATTCGTTTTGTATATGTGGGCAATTTCTTTGATGAAAGACATTCGCAAGACCTATGAATATCATGGGGCCGAGCATAAAACAATCGCCGCATATGAAGGTGGCGAAAAATTAGACCCTGACTCTCCCGAAAGTATCGAGAACGTAAAAAAATACACTCGATTTCACCCACGCTGTGGGACGAGTTTTATCTTCTTAGTCTTAGCAATCAGTATTCTGATTTATGCAATCCTTCCAATTGATTCTGAAATGTTGTATGAGCGATTTAGCTTTCTTACTAACTTAACCCTAGCAAACATCATGCGAATTGCAATTCAGATTCTGCTAACACCGTTTATAGTTGCGATTACGTATGAACTCATCAAACTAGCTGGACGGTATGACCGTAACCTGATTATGCGTGCGATTTCCGCACCAGGATTAGCCTTACAAAGACTGACCGTTCGTGAACCCGATGACAAACAAATTCAGATTGCAATTGCTGCGATGGTTCCAGTCATCCCCAAAACCGATGATGAAAAAGCTGAAGATAAATGGTGATTGCGGCTATGAATACAGTTTTTTACAATTATTTTAGAAAGTGAGTTATTATATTATGAGTCGTAAAGTTATTTTATCGGGGATTCAACCTACTAATACGCCACATCTTGGCAACTATCTTGGTGCTATTAAAAACTGGGTTCATATGCAGGAAGAGTATGATTGTATTTTGTTTGTAGCTGATTTACACGCAATCACGATTCGGCAGGAGGCGGCAAAACTCCGTGCTCAGACTAAAGAAACTTATGCTTTGCTTATGGCTATGGGGATTGATGTACAAAAGTCTATTCTTTTTGTGCAAAGCCACAATCCTAAACACTCTGAATTAGCGTGGGTGTTGTCGTGCTTCACACAATTTGGGGAGCTTTCACGAATGACCCAATTCAAAGATAAGTCAGCTAAAAGCGAAGAGAACATGAATGCTGGATTGTTTACTTACCCAGTTCTTCAGGCTGCGGATATTTTGATTTATAACGCCGATTTAGTTCCAGTAGGTGCAGACCAGAAACAGCATCTTGAACTTTCACGAAATGTAGCTGTGAGATTCAATAACGCATATTCGCCGACGTTTACTGTGCCAGAGCCGTATATACCTAAAAGTGTCGGGAAAATCATGTCGCTTACTGAACCGACTAAAAAAATGTCAAAATCAGACGAGAACCCTAACGCTTGTATCAGTGTATTAGACTCTCGTGATGTGATTATCAAAAAATTCAAACGTGCGGTGACTGATTCGGGTTCTGAAATAATTTATCGTGAGGGTGATGACAGTAAAGCTGGTATAAATAATCTAATCAGCATTTATTGTGCTGTTACTGGTAAAGACCTCCCTACTCTTGAGAGCGAATTTGCGGGTAAAGGTTACGGTGATTTTAAGGTCGCAGTAGGTGAAGCCGTCGCCGATTTATTTGAGCCGATTCAAACCGAATACGCCCGTTTAATATCAGATAAAACTTACCTTGATTCTTGTATGAAAACCTCCGCCGAAAAAGCTATGCGAATTTCTGCTAAGACACTTAGTAAGGTTTATCGCAAGGTTGGTTTTTATCCGCTGTAAATTGCAATATGCACAAAATCCCCCATTCCAGATTTAGGTCTGGAATGGGGGTTAGTTTTATCTCGAAAAGCGTGGACGGTAACGTCTACCTCCACGTCGTACATTTCGGTCTTCAATGATTTCGTCAATCAGTACTTCAAGGTGCTCACTCCATGCAATTTCAGCCACCCTGCTTACACTCATGATTTCTTCTAACGCTTCTATTTCGTCTTCGTTATAAAATACTTCGCCAGTATCAAAATAATCTTGAATTTCATGAGTATAGTCTACATATCCGTTTTCAACAAAAAAATCTTTACGAACAGTTTCAAGATATTTCTCTATTGTGATTTCGCGTCTGAAAACTTCATATTGCGATTCAAAATATTCTTCAAGCGTCATTCCGAGACCTTCAAAAAATACCAGAACGCTATCAGCATTTCCTTGGCTTTTGGCTTTTTTTGCAAGCTCTATATTAGTGTCGATTTTATTTCTGACTTCAGCTTCGGTAGCATAAAAACCTCGGCTTGACGCTTCAGCATACAATACCGCCTCTCTTAACAGAGTGCGTACCGCACGTTCACGACCGTTTTCGTCACCTATAGAGTTAGATTGTGCTTCAATCATTTCTATATCACCGCTATAAATCGCAAAACCATGACCTTCAATATAGACTTCGCCACGTTCGCCTGAATTTTCGTGTTCCCTTTGAATTTGTCCAGCTTCAAAAAGCGCTCCTTCTGTTGGTTCAAGCCATGTTATTGGCTCAATCCATAAGTTATAAGCAAACCCCACCCCAACTCCAAGCATGACAAAAGCACAAGTGATTATAACTATTTTGATTGTTTTTTTCATATTAGCCCCACCTTTCTTTATCTTAACTCTACTTCGTGTGTACGCCTAAATGTGTTTGAACCTGGCATAGCTACCGCAACCGAAAATCTGCTCCTATGAGTATTATTTCTGTTATAAGTAACAACAGAATTATTACCACGATTCACAGTAAACGTCATACCCGAAGACCAAACGGCTGCTTCATTCGCCATCGAAAAAGCATTTACAGTTGAGCCAGCTTGATTTACATGGCTAATGTTAGACACAGACCAAACGTGATTTGCTTGATACCATGCTAACGAAGAAGTTCCCCAAAAAGCCTGTGTACGCCTTGAAAAGGTTGTATTGTTACCATGTGTGCTTGAAAGTTCTGTTATCCGAAAATTTACAAGTATACTTCTTGCCCCTATATCTGGCGCCCACAGTAGATGAGATATATTAGGGACGTGGTTTGTATGCGTTCTCCAAGTTCCTCTTGTAAGCATCCAACTTCCTCTAAAAGTTATGGAATTTAAATTGCAATTATTTACTATTCTGAAACGATGTATGCCATTTTGATTTGCGGTAAAGGTGTGATTTACTGAACCGTTACGAGTTACAAATCGAAATACACCGTTCGGTTGAACGATACCAAAACTTGCCGATAAAAGAGTTGGAAATGTTATGTTGACTGTTACGGTATCACCAGCACGCATATCCATCTGTGCTGAATATGTATGCTGTGAATTACGGTTAATAGTACGATTAACATTAAATGATTGTGTTGTTGTCGCCTCTGAAGGCAAACTCATTGAACCAACCATCTGCACAATCATAACAACCGCTACAAAAACAGAAATCAACCCTCTGAGTTTTCGACTTCGCCTTAATCTAACCATAAAGAATCACCCGTTACCTTTCTAAATATACGTTCCTAAGTTTGTTACTACTAGT
>WRGW01000062.1 GCA_009786985.1 Oscillospiraceae bacterium | reverse complement strand
ATTCTCATAATGATAATCTTTCGCCCAACGAAAAAGAGCAGATGGTTTTAAATTGAGGTGTTATTTTGTGTCTACTTTTAACAGTACAATCCAGTTTATTTCTTGAGGACTTTTCTTTAATTCGCTCAATTGTTTTTGACTGATATGCCATTATTTCTTGTAGATTGTACGACATAACTTCATCGTAACCGAATATGATTTCTGCTTTGTCGAATTTCTTCAGAACTTTGCATATAAAGTCAACCCCCGAAGAGTAGGTGATTGCGTAAAGCGTGTCGAAACCGTCGAATAACTGCTCCCATGTAAGGCTTTCGGTTTCGATGAATTCGGCTTTTACAACATCAAGATTTCCTTTTGTATCGGTTGAGTCGGTTAGTGATAGTTGCTCTTGTTCTTCTAAATCGAATAGCGATAAAGTGCTGTTCATTTTATGATTAAACTCCTCGTTTTTAGATTAAGTCTATACAGAGAATAGCTTTCCGTCAATTTTCCAATCGCCTTGACGAATATCCAACATAACTCTAATCGCCACACATAAATCGTCAGCGGGATTCCATTGAACGCTATTTCCACGTTTCCATATTAAATTGCGTTTGCCGAGAACATTGAAATTATTGTCAATTAACATATCTTTTAGAGTTGATTTGTCTACACCAATTTGACTGAATAACACGTTAAGAATATCGTCATTTATATTTCCGTCATAATGGTGAAAAGCACAAATTAAGCCATCTAAAAGAGGTTTTATAATTGAAGTTAAGTTAATCGCTCGTGGAGCGGTGATTTTAACCTCAATTCCGAATTGGCTGTTGAAATTATCATCTTGAATATCGAGCAAACTGTTTTTAATGTAGTTCCAGTAAAATGACGGCTTTTCATGAAATCTATCGCATTCAAGACCTTCCCACTCGGCGAGAATATTTTTGGGGCTATAAACCTTAAAATCAGCATTACTGCTCAATTCATATTTATAATAATGCGGCATGGTATTTCGGATTTCTATAGGCGGCAGAACAGAATCAAATTCACGCTCAAGACAAAAACTTGAACTACATATATTTCTAAATACACCTGTACCTATGTTGTATAAAAGAATATTCTCAACATCGCAATAGCTGTTATTTCCTGTGGCATATTTAGCATACATTCCCGAAGATATTTTTTCAGAGAATTTCTCTAACGCAAGTCTCAAATCTGCCCTCATTTCCTTTTGCCATTCATTCGGCTCATAAGGAATGTTTTGCACAGACCATGCCTCTATAATATCATTGTTATGAGAGATGATATATTTATCTTTTACAAGAATATCGTTCATTTTTTCGCTCCGTTTTAGATTTCAAACTCAACCCCATCTTTTTGAAGTTCAACTTGAGCCGAATATTCCAAGAAAGCGTTTGGCGACATAGTATGAATCGGCACGATTTTCTTCGGATTCAACCCGTCAATTAATCGCCGAATATCCGAAACTTTAGCGTGACCGCTTGTGTGCAGAAACGCTTTATTAAAGCCTCGTTCATCTAACCATTTCTCGAATTTTTGCTGATAATCGCTGTCACGATAACCCTGCCACATTGAATAAAAGAAAGTCCCGCCCGATAAATCACACTTGTCTAAATCTATAAGCATAGACGGTCGCACTAACATAACGATTTCGTTTTGCATGGCTGACAGCTTTTTTTTCGGCATATGATATGCAGAGAATCGCTTTGCATATTCTTCACCAATTTCATTGAAGATTTTTTGCGTTGTATAATATGGGTAGAACACTTTCAACTTGTCATATGACGGATAGGGAATTTTATTTCCGAGTGCATGAAGTTCATGCAATACATTTGCAGTGTACACATCAACCACGAAAGTTTTGCCGAGCCGCAATGCCGCCCTATAAAAGCTGACTAATCTGTCTATGTTTTGACTCGATGATTGAAACAACGCAATTCCCGATTTGCCTTTAAGTTCATCAACAACAGCGATTTCCAATTCATCTTCGGTGATTGTTTTCTCATCACTTCGCACAATCATAGAACCCTCAGTAAATAATACATCGACTTGTTTTGTTACTTTTTTTATAAAACTATCAAGGCATACAGATTTTCGTCCGTGTCCACGGAAATCTCCCGAATAAATAACGGTTTTGCTTTCGGCTTTGATTTCAAATGCGGCGGCATCGAATGCCGAATGACACATCAGATACGGCTTTACAGAAAAATCCCCGACATTGAACGATTTATACATCTCGAATAACCGAGCGTTTATTTTATATTTCTCACATATTCCGAAAAGCTGAGATACTTCAATAAGCGTTTTTGTTCCCGCCGATAAATACACAGGAATGTCGGGGTGGACGTATTTCAACAACCCGTAATGGTCGAGATGGGCGTGTGAGATTATTATTCCGTCAATGCTCGGTGAATCCCACGAATATAATCCATCTATGCTTGGCAACACACCTAATTTCAATAGTTCCTCATGGGGCAGTTTAGCAAGATTGTCGTCTATCGGATTGCCGTTTAGAAACAGCGGATACCCCGCATCAAGAAGTATGCGGGATTGAGCGGTTTTGAGTTCTATGAGAGTGCCGCCGATTTCTTGCGTACCTCGGTGGATTATCGCGTTCATGTAGTTTTTGAAACCTCGCTAAACAAAGGACGGCAAATTGCATCCTCAAATTTAATTCCATTCAACTTGCATTCTTTTAACTCAGAAAAAGCACCATCTAATCGAGGATGTTTCTTTTCGGTGAGTATGTATGCGACAACAGAATCAACTTTCGCATTGATTAACTGTGTATATCCACGATGGTCTTCACCGCCTGTTTTGCATTTTTGTAAGTCATCAGAGTCTTTTGTTTCCAAATGTCTATTGCAATACATATCGCTAACGAAACAAGCGTAGAAAAACACTTCGGATAATACACCGAGGTTTTGGTTATTCTTAACTTTTAGTTCAATCAAATGAAACGTACTGCCGTCAAGCCCCCATATATCTATTGCCGCCTTTCCACGAGGGAAAATCTCATTGCCTTTAACTACACTTCCACCAAACAAACCCACAGGAAGCTGTTGGTAAAATGTTTCAATGCTCGTGCCAAGTATATTATTGAGATAATCACGATTATTATCTTGAACAAGAAGGTTTTCCATCACCGCTTCATGGCTTTTATCGTCTGGGACTGTAGGCTTAGACAACGGTGCGTTCACGAATAAATCATCACGAGACAGTTCTGTGTTCACGAATTCGTCTATTTTCTCTTCCAATTCATCGGAAACGCTAAACCATTCAAAGCCTTTGACAAAACAAGAAACACGATACAGGAATCGACTATAGTGCGACTTTTTAATTCCCTGCAATTCTTCTGTACTTTCGCTTTCCGATAACACCACTTCACAATAACCCGCCGCTTTCGCAACCAAAGCCCACGCCTCGAATGCGGCGTTATTATCCTGCATATTTTCCGATGCACAATCTTGATTCATAGTCATGTAGAGCGTATTACCGCTCTCTGTAAAATCAATATCACGAGGCAAATCGCTCCGTTTAATTTTTGTTATAGCCGACATAACCACTTCAATCCCTTCTATTATTACTTCATTTCTTCCGCATTCTATAGGCTCATTATGCGGTTCTTCGCTTTCTCGTCCATGTAACTTTGCTAAGAGTTTGTTGATTATTTGAACGCTCTCATAGTTGGGTCTGCTTTCGGCATGGTGCAAATAAAACGTTAACGCCTCTTCTGAATGTTCATATGCACTCAACCCGCCACCACAACCCATTTCTGCATCAAAGCATTAAACTCATGAACCAACATATCGTCATCTATTTGTTTTACTTGATTTTGTTCTCCTTCGGACAGCGGTGTTTTTAAGTATTTTTCGTATATAGCATTTTGTAATCCTTCTTCTATTTCAAGATACTTTGGCAAGTGCGGTTTCACGGGTCTTGTTATATCGGAAAGATAGGATTCACTCGCATCGTGCAACAAACAAGCGAGTTGTATTCTTTCAGAAAGCCCTCTTGACTTCGCCTCTTTCGCACAGTTTATAGAATGTTGTGCTACTGAAAAGAAATGCTTAAAATGCCCATTCGCACGGCACATCAAAGATAAAGCGTGAGCAATATCCTTAATATGTATTTGACTTGCATTTGGGGTAACGGGAGTCAAGTCCTCGCCTGTAAAAGTTGTTATATGCTCCATATTAACACTCTCTATCTCTAATAAATCATTGCCAATTTTTCGATTTTAACAGTTCTGCTATTTCTTCTGTTTTTTTAGGAAGTTCTTCTGTGTCGAGAACCTCACACAAGTCGAACATACGACTTCCCATAGGTGCTCCCTTGCTTGTTTTCTTGAAATCAGTTTCGTAGAATTTCTCAATAAAAAAGTATCGGTGTCCATTATGGATTGAATATCCGTAATTCTTTGCATCTTCGATAGCCGCTCGAATTATGCCCTCCATATCGCTTGTAATCGTTCCGACTTCTTCTTCGACATCAAGTTTTCCCTTAACGAGTGCCGCAACAGCAATCGCATATATTTTCCCGACTGCTCGAACCGATTTCTGATTATACAGCCCTAAGTATTGATGCCCCGAAAAACCACGTTCTACATTGTCATAATACACATTCAATTTTTTGTTTATAGCGAGAGTTGTTCCCGCAAGTTGAACACGCATACGTTTCCAGTCTTTGGGAATAAGTCCGCTTGAATAGCAATACTCACGATAATCCTCTAAAACGTCTTTCATTTCATAATCACGCTCATCAATCGCATCGTCTATTTGATTGATTAAGTCGTCGAACGTCAAATGCTTATGGGCAATGCTTTGGCTTTGCTCAGATAGAAATTTATTCAATTTTGTTTTGAATGTTGCTCTCATCGGGCTTGGGTCGAGAGTCAACAATACTTTATAGTCTTCGTTCTTGAATGTACCGATATGTCCTTTAAGCTGAGCCAAAGAAAAATCTCCGCCGAGCTTTGTTTCGATTGCGACTTTGAAACTCGCTTGCGAAATTGTCGCATCGGGAACAGTGCCGCCGCTGATTTTATCTTGGATACGAAAAGTCAGTTCAATATCGGCATTATCGGGTAATATATTCGTGAGGAAGTTGCAGAATTTACTCGGCGAATATTGATATAGACGTGACAATAGTAACATCGCATTTGATGTATGCACGTTTTCTTTGCTGTGGTAGCGTTGAAAATAGTGAATCTTCATAAAGAACAACCTTTCAGAACCCGCTTGCCTAATAAGCCATTATACCATATTTTCTCGGGGAAATCAATATTTTTTGAGATTATTCGTAATTTTATAGCGAGTTGTCTCAAAATTTTCTATTGACATTTCGGCGGCGGCATGGTAGAATAAGAAATGAAAGAGTATTCCATCAACCAAAGGAGATGTCGCTGTGGCTAACGAAAACACGGAAACCCCTGCACAAAACCCAAAAGGCAAAATGAAACACGACAAGGGCTACCGCAACATTTTCTCGAACAAAGACAGTTTTATGCACTTTTTGAACAAGTATATAAAAATGCCGTGGGTTGAGAAAATTGACGAGGATGACCTTGTCAGAATCGAAACAAGCTACGTGATGCGGGATTACAAAGAACGTGAATCCGATGTGCTTTATAAACTCAACAGCAAGAACGTCTACTTCTATGTGTTGCTCGAAATGCAGTCAACGGCTGATAATACCATGCCTTTTCGCCTCTTGCAATATATGGTAAATCTGCTTGCAGACGAATTCAAAAACAGTAAAGAAATCAGAAATACAGAGAATTTCAGACTTCCTGCAATCGTCCCGATTGTTCTTTACAACGGCGAGGACAACTGGACTCCAGTGCGGTCGTTTAAGGAGTACACGGCAAATTATGGTGATTTCGGTGATAACATTATCGACTTCAAATATATCCTATTCGACTTAAACCGATACGACAAAGAAGATATTTTAACGAGTTATAAACTGCTTGATTTTATATTCACGATGGATTTGGAACACACATCACGTACTGCCGAGGATTTCAAGCATGAATGTATGCGGCTCGCAAAGTTGCCGCACGAGTTGACAGATGACGATATAAAGACTCTTGTCGCATGGCTCGTTCGTGCGATATTAGAGGGCAAAGAAAACGAAATTGACGAAAACTTTGAACAAGAAGCTATAACGGCTTTTCGGAAAGGAGATGAAGAGGCTATGTCTTACGCTGTAAGTAGAATGATGGAGCGGGAAAAGATATCCGCTGTGAAATCCGCTAAAGAGGATTGGAAAACAGAGGCAGCTCAAAGTATGCTTTCAGATGGAATGTCTATTGAGGAAATTATGAAACATATTCGTGCGACCCGTGAAGAAGTTGAGAAAGCGGCAAAACTTCTTCAACAGTAATCCTCTTTTATCGACAAAACCTAACACGCCGAGCAATCACGCTCGGCGTTGTTTTTACAAAAAAATCACGGACAAGCCTTTCTATTTTCCGATTTCACAGCATATTCATAAGAAAACAGGCTTTTTCGAGTCGGAAACAGGAGGCAAACAGCATGATTTTATTCCAAAAAGACATGAAAAGCAGTAAAAAAGCCGCAAATACTGCATTTCAAAATCGGGAGGTGATTAGCAATGTCTGACTACTCGCTTCAAGGTTTGAACATATCCACCGAGGACTTCTTGGGGGCGTTCTTCTCGCCCCATGAACTCGTTCATGTTCGAGTATTCGACGACAGGGACGATAAAATCTTCTCTGGATGCAAATATGAACAGAAACAGGCACATTTTTCGCAACTCGTGGAATGTCTGCAACAGCATAATGCGGCGAATCGAGGTGTATTTTTCGCTGTCAACCACGGCGGTCATAATGACAAGGACATAACTCGAATCAACGCTCAGTTTGCGGAAATCGACAATCTGCCTCTCGAAGAGCAACTTGAACTCATCAGTAAATTCCCGCTCCCGCCTTCGCTGATTGTCAAAACTCGAAAATCCCTACATTGCTACTGGCTTGTGAGGGATGCAAAAGTCGAGCGGTTTCGTCATGTTCAGAAACAATTAGTCGCACATTTCGGTGCAGACTCTGCCTGTATCAATGAGTCGAGAGTCATGCGTTTACCCCGATTTTATCACACAAAACAAGAGCATATCATGGTTGAGTGCATCAAGTTTAATCCCGAATTGCGGTATACACAAGATGAACTTTCGGCGGCATTGCCTTTCATTCCCGAAGAGCCGAATGTTGTTTATAAGGCTGATTCCACTCCTATTCGTGAAATTAACGTCAACCCTTACATCATGAATTTTAAGAACGGATTATATAACATTCACACCGACACGCTCTCGGAGCATAACCCTAAAGTGTTGTCCACAATTCAGCTTAATGCTAATTACGGCGGCTCTGAAAAAGCCGCCGATTGCCCTGTGTTTATACAGTATCTTGACGGCGTTCTTCCCAAGAGTGAACACCGGCTCGTGCAGGAAATGCTCGGATACATACTGATTGCAGTAACCAAAGCTCAGAAGGCTTTTCTGCTTGTCGGGAACAAGGACAGCGGGAAGTCCACCATGCTTTATCTCATCAATACGTTACTCGGCGAGGACAATTATTCCACCCTCACATGGCAGAATCTCGATGAGCGTTTTGCAACGTTTCAGTTATTCGGTAAGTTGGCTAATGTTTTCGCCGACTTGCCCTCGCAATCTCTTAAAGACACAGGGAATTTTAAAGCCATAACGGGCGAAGATTGTATTATGATTGAATCCAAGCACAAAAATGGATTCTCGTACAAGCCCTTCTGCACATTGGTGTTCTCGTGCAATAAAATCCCCAAGAATTACAACGACCGTTCCGATGCGTTTTTCGGGAGGCTAATCGCCCTACGATTCGACAACACAATTCCTGTTGAGAAACAAGACCGTGGTCTCAAGGAAAAGTTGCTCAAAGAAATTGACGGTATCATGGCATGGAGTATAATCGGTCTCAAGCGGCTGATGGCGAACCAGTGGGTATTCTCTGAAACCGACCGTACTCGCAACGAAATCATTCTGTACAAGACCGAGAGTTCCATCGTGTTGCAGTTCGTGCAGGAGTGTTGCGTTGTCGACCCCGAGGTGATGGGCTTTCGTGATGAATTATTCGATGCCTTCCAAGAGTTTAAAGCTCGCTCCGATAGCAAGCAGAAGGTTTCGCAGATTGCTTTCAACCAAGAATTAGAAAACAGTTTCTCGCTTGTTCATCACCAAGCAATCTGAATCTTGATATTCCTTGCCGTGGCATAGTGAGCGTGAATAGGCACAAACACCGATGCGGGTAGATGTTTGCGGTCGCAGAATATTATATTCGCACCCGCCTCTGTCAAGTCAGCAACAAGGGCACTCGTTATAGCAACGGCGGTACTTTCGACAACAAGTGTCTCAATTTCGTTGATGTGGATTCTCTCTTCAGTTTCGGTACGAATTATGAGTGAACCGAGGAGCGACGCTAACTTACAACGCTTGTTAATGACAATCGTCCGAAATCCTGCCATAAAATCACTCCTCTGTGTTAGTTGTATTTATAGCAATTCTGTTCTCGACTAATCCTGTCACTGATTGCGTGATGAGGTAAACATCAGAAACAAAAACATTATTTGAAAGAAACTTGCAAGTTTCATTATCTACGCCGCCTATTTTCTTTGCGTTACAAAGTGTTCCGTTCATCGTGATTAAGTTCAACAAACTAATCAATTGCTCAGCTTGCTCAATAGTGGTCAACTCCTCAAATTTCCCTCTTGAAATTCTACCTTCGGCAACTTTCTTGGCAAAGCTGTAATTGGCATAGAACGGTTTCTTTACTTGCTCGATTATTGCATCATACAGCGTAAGATTGCCCTCACGAGTGATTGTTTTAGATTCTTTGCTATTTTTGTTTCTCTCTCGAGTTGCGAAATCAACATCAATCATCAGCTTGCTGTATTCTTCTGATTCCTCTTTAGTTATCCGCCCTTTTTTCACTTCCCTTTTGTACTTAGCAATGTTACGAACTATTCGAATAACATTCTTATCGGGATACCACTCTGCTGTAACACTACATTGTAAATTATTCGCACCTGACCGCATATGATAACGGATACCATCTATCTCTAACACACTGAACATCGTGATTTTTTTGACAATCCATATGGGATTCAAAAGATTGTTGTTTTTTGCTATTTCTATCAATAATCCGTCCCAATCGAATTCACCTGAATATCTTTTATATTTAAGAGCATATTTTTTATGAACGGGGAATATGTTTCTTATACGATTTGTAAATGTTTCGTCATGTTCTATCACACAATTAAATGCAGTAGAGCCGCCTTCATTACCATCTGCATTGGCGTACCCGCCATATTGTGAAATCGCCAATCCTTCTTTTATTTCACATTGTCCGTTGCCTTTAGAAAGTGCATTTTTTTTACAAAACGCACCTTTCGCTTCATATGGTCGAGTTGTCACGGGAAACTTATCAAGATACTTTTTGTTATCAAAAAGATACGTCCTAATTTTTTCAAGATGTTTTTCCGTCCAGTCATTAGGAAATAACCTTACAAGTAATTTCTCATCACCTGTGTGTACTGCACTGAAGCATTTGTTTGTATATTTTACGTTCCACTCATTCCCGACAACAATATTCAAATACGCATCGTGAGCGTGGTGTAAATTGTTGACTTCACGGCACTTAATAAGGTCAAACATATTACGGAAATCACTTACGTTTCGGGCTTTGCAAAACTCGACTTTTGTGACAATATCAACTTTCATTTTTTGAGCTATAGCATTTTTTGAGCTATAGATAGGAAAAAGAATTTCAAGTGCGGCTTTAGTCTCTTTCGCCGCTTGAGCCGTTGAAACAAGCTGACGATTGATAAATCCGTTGATTTGTTCATCGGTTAATGGTTGTGTAGCCTTTAAACGGTCATGTTTTTTGCTGTTAATTAACTTTTTAGCGAGCAAACATTTCCAAAAGGAGTCCATTTTTGAACGAACAGAATCCACAATCGGGTAAATATTTTTCTTATTGATGTTGCAATTTCGACAGACAAGTACACGATTAGTCAAGCTATCATCTTTGATTTTGCTCTGTGGATAGATATGGTCTATGTCGTAATTTTTATAAGGCAAAGCGTTTACATCAATTGACTTACCGCAATACATACACTTGCCCAACTGTGTGAAATACAGATAAAGTCTATCTGAACGAAACTCACGCTCATCAGTTTTACTGTTAAAATCGGACATCAGTTGTGTTAAATCCTGCCCCGTTTCAACCGCTTTGTTGAGCAATTCTTCTATCTGCTTGCGGCGGCTTGATGTCTTCTTGCCACTTTTGTTTTTATCTTCGCCACGAGTCACTTCTATAAACACTTTAGTTGGCGGGCAGCCGTTAATTTTAGTCAGTTCTTTGCAAATCAAAATTGCTTGCCAAATCGACCGTTTTACAATCGGTGAACAGTACAAATCCGCAACCAACCCGTCATAGTCGAGCGTTACATCACCGCACGGGTTTTCGAGTACAACAGTGTCAACGAATTTAGGCGTGTAACTATCGCTGTTAAGTATTTCATTTAAATTCGGTGCTGTATTATTTTTCGTCACTGCATTTTCAAGCAACCACATAATCGTGAGTGCAGGTTCGCCTGTGGTTTTATCAGTTGTTGTAATACCGTTTAAAAACTTCTCTGAAAACCTCCCCCAACCATTAAATGTCAGCTTTGAGAGTTTTTCGATTGTTTCATCACTTAATTGAGTGCCGTATTCTTCTTTAATACGCTGTTCTACCAGCTCTTTTTCGTCACCGAAAACAGTGTGCCACATGATAATTTTCTCGCACATTTGTAAATCAAAACTATCACCGAGAATATCACGGAATCTAATCAATGACGACAGTGATGAATTAAATGCAGTGTCGTTTTCGTTTTCTTTGCCAACAGTATCGGATTTAGCAATTTTGCTGTGATCGATTAAAAACTTCTTGATTTTCGCTTTTGTAAGTGACATTTCGGTTTGGCAAATGCCGCCCAGCAGAAATAATTTCAACTCCTGCGATATGCGATTACCGTTAATTTTTAAGTTGTTCAAATCATTTAGGAGCATATACTTTTGATACAATAGCGACTGTTTCGGTATTACATCTTCACTTCTAAGGTAAGTACATTTGGAAGTCATGCGTGTAATAAACCGTTCACCGCTACTTGCCGTATCAACGACTTCATCAAAATTCCAAGGGAGAACACGCCTTCCCTCAAACCCTTCATTTTTTACAATCCAAGCAAATCTATCAGAATGTTTCTCGGATAAAACACCAACATAATACGGTATGCGAAAAGTTAATAGCTTTCTGATTTTATCAATATCTAAATCAAAATGCGACTGCTTTTGCAAAATCGCAAACAACTCCATTTCTTGCAATTGATGCGGATAGATGGAGTTATCTTGCGTATTGTGAATCTTGCAAAGAGTTTTGTTGTCGATTTTTGCTTTTAGTTCTGCATAACCCTCTTGAACGCTTGCCTTGTCAATGATTTTGGCAATCGCCGCTAAAAATTCATCGTGAGTTATTGTTGTTATTGGCATTTTGCAAACTGCACAATGCGAGATAGTTTTAGTTTTATGAGTCATATTTGAGCCGACATAGTTTGAGTATACTCCGTTCTCACGGAATATACTGTCGTATTCGCTTGGCAAATGCTCTTTTATAAACGCTTTGAGTAGTTCTAAGTCCGCTTTATGCTCATCATAACGTGCGACCATCGCATCGGCGATAGTTTTATGTTTACCCAAAATTCCGTCTAATCGAATACGGTCATACAAATTCTTTAACATCAAGATATATTCGATTTGGCTCTCGTTAAGAATTTCACTCGCTTTTCCATGACATTCTTCAAATTGTTCTGACGAAAATTTATACTCTTTGAGTTCGTCTTTAATTTCAGCGAGGCTTTCCTTAAATTCATTTAGAGCATCTTTGTCATCATCGAAGTAATGAGCGAGAGTTTTAGCAAGGTCGATTTTATTACTTTTCAACGCACCTGCGATTGATTTATTTTCGCTTAAACTTTCAATACTCGTTACACCGAAAAAAGCTAAAATTTCACTATATCCGCTATTGTCCCTGCCTGTGTCAAAACGAGAAAACAGGAAATGTCCCCGATATTTAATTAGGTGATGGCAAGCAAGATAAAGCAGACGAACGTCATCCACTTCGTTTTCGAGCAGATGCTTTCGCAGATGATATATTGTTGGGAAATTCTTGTAATAATCCCTATCCGTAAAGTTTGGGTCGTTGAACAGCGGATATTTCCAACTCACGGTTTTATCTTCGTCGTGACGATTGCTCTCGTTTAAGCGAATGAAAAACGACGCGTCTTTCTCGGCAATATGCGAATTGAACAGACTTTGCAACAAGTCAATGCGAACCTTACGTCTTGCGAATCGCCGCCGTGACGAACGAAAGCCACGCCTTGTTGATGCGTCCTGTGCCTCTTTAAAAAGCCTTGCACCACATTGCAGTTTTCCGCTTTTAGTCAATATATTATACTGCGTATCGGTAGCGGCAAAACCAACCGAGGCAGAGCCGATGTCTAATCCTAAATACCATTCACGTTTCATATTTTTTTAACTTTCTATAATTTTCACTTGACAAACCTGCTTATTTGTGATATAATACCTACTAACAGTTCAAAATGCACGGCGAGTTTAGATAAATTTTTTACA
>WRGW01000061.1 GCA_009786985.1 Oscillospiraceae bacterium | reverse complement strand
CTCTGCCACCGCAGTCCGAGGGGGGTTGGGGGTTTACCCCCATTGGAAATAAGCCTTTAGTAGGACAAGGTGGCTCTGCCACCGCAGTCCGAGGGGGTTTGGGGGTTTACCCCCATTGGAAACGAAAGGAAAAAATTATTATGACTAATGTAATTAGAGTTTCAAAACTCGAAAAAATATATGGCAAGGCTAAAAGCCCTGCAAAAACTCACGCTTTGAGAGGGGTTGAACTCGAAATCCCTCGTGGTAGTTTTTCTTGTATAACAGGTCCATCGGGTCATGGAAAAAGCACGTTATTACAGCTAATCGGTGGGCTTGATAGACCGACTAAAGGTAGCGTTTTTATTGATGATGTAGATATATCAAAACTAAGCCGTAATAAAATCGCAGAAATTCGTGCCAGTAAAATCGGATTTGTATTTCAGTCGTTTAATCTTTTGCAAAATCTTACTGCATTGGAGAACGTTCAGGTAGCGATGATGTTTGGTGGGCTTTCGCAAAATGAGCAGCATTCAAAAGCGTTGGAGCTTCTTGATTTAGTTGGCTTGTCAGACAAAGCACACTCAAAACCGAATGAGCTTTCGGGCGGACAACAACAAAGGGTGTCAATCGCACGCTCACTCGCTAATGACCCAGAAATCCTTCTCATGGACGAACCAACAGGAAATTTAGACTCAAAAAGCGAAAAAGAGGTGTTAGAACACATCAAAAAAATCCACCAGTCTGGTAAAACGATTGCGATTGTTACACATAGTAAAGAGCTTGCGGCGAAAGCTGAAATTGTATTTGAAATCCATGATGGAGTATTGGCAGTTTAATTTGTTGCGATTTAATATATGTACTGGTTATTTGTACAATTTAAACAAATAACCAGTACTTTCTTTGTTGACTTTTTTTTGAAAATTTTATTGACAAAATAGAAATTTTATGATATAATGGGAATATTCACAACAATTGTGGATTTTATACAAACTGTAAACAAATCAAAATGTATGTTATGAAAGGAAACAAAGGTGATGAACATGAAAAAGAACAGATATAAACTAATTATTTCAACGTTTTTAGCTGGTGTTATGCTTGTAGGCATTGCAAGTACTAGTGGTGGCACACTTCCGAATGTATCTGAAATGAGTGAAGATGACATCATGCGTGAAGCACGTGGCGGTGACGCTTTTGCTTTATGTGAAGAATACATCTTGCCAGACCTTAGTGGAATGAGCGAAGATGACATCATGCGTGAAGCACGTGGCGAATATGTTGCACAATCCGATGACAAATTACAAGTTGACACTTTAACTGAAACAATCAGTGCTTTTGAATGGACTGGGCATGATGTTCAATTTACTGTTTATGATGTTGATGGTGAATACGTAGAATCTGGTGTGCTTGAATTTAATCAAAATACTGATGAATCAGGGGTAGCGAGAAATGTAATTCCATCTTTACCGGTAACTATTCCTCGAAACGGTTCGGTTAGATTTGTACCTTCGGGTGATGAACGTGGATGGCACGTTGGTGCTAATCAATGGTTTTGTTTCGCATACGTAATGAGTAGCTCAAGAACTATGGGTGTGGAAGTTCGGCGTAATACTTCAAGCCGTCCAGGTTTAGTTGTTCAAGATGATTTTGTTCCGCACAACGCATCACATTTTGCATACGCTCATAGAGCGGCTCAAACTGGGTTCTATTCGGTGACTTTGCATAATTTCAGCATCAGTTCAGCTACATTTACTAGTTTTTCTACTCGTGTAGAACCTACTGATACTGCTATGATGGCATGGATTCGTGCGAGACGTATTCAATAATTTGTTTTCGATAAAAATAGAAATTTTTTGAATTCCCCCCCGATGTGGTATCACAATCGGGGGGAATTTGACTTTTAATCCAAACTGTGTTATAATAGCAAAATAAGAGTATCCCCCCGTAAGCGGAGCTTTGCTTCGCTGTAGTGGGGGTATCTCGACGGGAAGCACAAGACTTCAAGCGGTGCTACTTCGGTTTTTATTGGACGTTCGGGTGTTATCGAATATTTTGCTTGACGAATTGACTTTAAGAAACAAGGAGAGAAATTCAAAAATGAAATTTACAAAAATCGCTATAGAAGTACCAGACATGACTGCGGGTGAACTCGAAATTTTTACATCTCGCTTAGATGATTTAGGGGCAGAGGGGTTTGAGTTTTCGGGTTTTGATGGTGGTGGAAATAATGAAGATGATGCGTTTGCATGGTTCACTGCACCTGAAGTCGAGCCTGATTTAGCACTCGCACCGTCACCACAGACACCTACAGTAACTATGTATATTTCGCAAAACGAACAAGGTGGTGTTACGGTTCGTAAAATTAGGCGGTTTGCCGAATCACAGCGGTTAGTCTATAATGAATCTGAGGTCTGCGAAGAAGACTGGGAGAATAATTGGAAGGAATATTTTAAGGCTTTTTCGCTTGGTGAACGCCTCGTAATCAAACCCTCGTGGGAAGAACTGGAGAGCGAACCCGACTGGCAGAAGTGGCAGAACGAAAACCGCTTGATTTTGCAAATTGACCCTGCAAGTGCGTTCGGAACTGGGCAACACGCCTCAACTCGGATGTGCTTACAACTGCTTGAGCGGCTCATAAACTCTGGCGACACCGTCCTCGATATGGGGTGCGGAAGTGGGATTTTGTCGGCGGGAGCAGTGCTACTCGGTGCGGCTCACGCTACTGCGGTTGACATCTGCGAAAACTCTGTTCGTGTTACTAACGATACCTTGTTGCAAAATGGAATAGACCAAACCAGAGCTACAACATATTGCGGTAATATAATCACAGACGAGGAATTGAGAAGCAAACTCGCCTCACGTGGTAAATATGATTTAGTTGTCGCAAATATCACCGCTGATGTAATCGTTGCAATGGCATCGCATTTTCCGCTATTCGTAAATGAACGTCTGCTCCTATCTGGAATAATCTCTCACCGTTTACCCGAAGTGAAAGCCGCTCTTGAGGGGGCATTTACGATTGTTGAAACGTTTTCGTGCGAAGATTGGTTGGCTCTACAATTAGCAAGATAAGAGGATTTCCCGCAAGGACGAGAGCAAATCCCCTTTTCGTGTTTTTGAAAAGGGGATTTAATTTTATTTCTTTTTCTTCTTGTTGCGTTTAACGATTCTGTCCGTAACGAAAAGGGCTACAAGGACAGCACCTGCCACAATCATAGGGACTACTGCACTTTCAAACTGTACGCCCATAATTATTGGATTTGTTCCGTTCATTATTGTTCACTTTCCTCCGCTTTTGCGGATTTTACGCTTGTGCTTGTCGGATGTTGCCAGCAGCGTTTTCAGAAATAGTTCCGAATAAACCGCCAGTTGTTTCGTATACTTCAGCTACGTGTTGCATGAATAGGTCGATGTCATATACGTAGATTGCTACATTTGTCCAACGGATTTCGCCTTCAAAATCACAGTCAAAACAGCCAGGACCGCCTGCACATTCGTCGTTATCATCGCACGAAGCATTTACCATAAGCCCGAACTTGTTAATCCCGCCACCACGATAGTTGGCATCGAGTTCTGGGTCGTCTGCGTTCACGTCGATTGCTGGTAGAGCAAAGTCTTCAATGTTACCTTCTGGGAAGATATAGTTTTTGAACCAGTTAATATCCCATTCAGCAGTCATAATTGCACCAAAGTAAAACTCAGTATCTTCATCAACGATTTGGTTTAAGAGGTTATATTCACTACCAAGGTTACGCCAACGCATAGAAGGTCTGTGCCCGCTCTGGAAGTAAGGCTCAATGTTTCCAACGTCGTTTGCGTGAGAGTTTTCGCCACCAGCGATGTAGAAGTCAGCTACAATTCTTGAAATGTTTGCCCAAAACGGACCATTTTGAGAAACAAGCGTTGCCCATTCACCGTCAGGGTCGAACTCACAGTCGTATCCGCAACCGTCGTTCTCGCATTCGTCGCCTTCACAGTCATCTTCGCCACAGTTTGGTCTATCGAATCCACGGAAACCTACTTGCCAAATCGCATCAGATGCACCACGACCTTCGCCACCTTCACTAGGACCTAAGTTGCCGCCGATATTGATGCTTGTCAAATCAGCTGGAACTGTAAATGAGCGTGCATTAAATGAAATCGCACCAAAATCAAATGTTGCATAGTCTGGCATTTCATTACTTAGATTATTGTTACCAGAATCAGTACCCTCATTATTGTTTGAATCAGTGCCTTCATCATTGTTACCAGAATCAGTACCTTCGTTGTTGTTAGTGTTTGGTTCGTCATTATCACCACATCCAGTCAGTGCTAATCCCGAAAACACCATTGTTGCTGCAATCAATGCTGCTAAGAGCTTTTTTTTAGTTTTTGCCATTGTTATTTCCTCCTGATTTTATTAGGGGGCGAACACAGTTCACTCCTTATTATACGCTTTTATCTATTTCGGGCTATTTCCAGAAATTAATCAGCTCCAAGAATTCTTTCCCGATTTTTTCTTGCAAAGCCACCGAGTTCTCGTGTGAATCACCTATACAAGTGTAGTAGACTTTTAGTTTAGGTTCAGTTCCAGATGGGCGAACGATTACCACCGAGCCATCTTCTAAAACCAGTTTGACAACGTTTGAGCGTGGAAGCCCAGTCGGTTTAGATGTTCCGCCTTTGAGCTTAGTGATTTTCTTTTCCTGATAGTCAGTAAAAGTGATTACCGTTAGACCATTTAGCGTTGTAGGTTTGCAGAAATGTTTGCGAACACCGTCCATAATCGATGTCATCTGCTTCATTCCAGCCGAGCCTTCAAACGCTAAGTTGTCGGTATGATGGTGATAATATCCATATTCCTCATACATTTTTGTACGAGCCTCAATCAAAGACGAACCGTTTTTGCGGTAGAAAGCTGCCATCTCACAAATCAGCATACACGCACTGACAGCGTCTTTATCGCGGACATAACTCCCCGCTAAGTAGCCGTAACTTTCTTCAAACCCATATATAAATCGATGTTCTTCACCTTTTTTCTCTAAGTCGCCCGCAATCCCTGCGATGAACTTAAATCCAGTTAGCGTATCCACCATTTGTACGCCGTATTTTGCCGCAATCTTGTCCGCAATCGCTGTAGAAACGATACTCTTCACCGCAATTGGTTGTAGAGGTAGATTGTTCTGGGCTTTGCGTTCACGACAGATATATTCGAGTAGCATAGCACCGACTTCGTTCCCAGAAAACAAGCAGTATTGCCCTTTTCCGTTACGAACTGCAATCCCCACTCTATCAGCGTCAGGGTCGGTCGCCAACAACAAGTCAGCTTCTTCTACTTGAGCTAATTTTACACCAAGTTCAAGCGCTTCTTTGAACTCAGGGTTAGGGTACGGACAGGTTGGGAAATTACCGTCCGGTTCTTCTTGCTCTGGCACAACGATAACATCAGCCACTCCAACTTCTGTGAGGAGGCGACGAACTGGTTTGTTACCAGCACCATTGAGCGGAGTAAAAACAACTTTTAGCCCCGAACCTTCGAACACATTAGGGCGGATTGATTGTTTTTTGACCTCATTAAAGTATTCCGAAATAAACTCTTTTCCGATATGGGTGATTAAACCTTTGTCAAAAGCCTCATCATAATCGGCGAGTTTTACGTCAGTAAACATATCGAGTTTGCTAATCCGCTTGATTACAGCTTCAGATGCTTCAAGCGACAATTGACAACCGTCAGCACCGTACGCTTTGTAGCCATTGTAAGGAGCGGGGTTGTGGCTTGCTGTAATCATAACGCCAGCGTCACACTCAAACTTCCTTACCGCATATGATAGAATCGGAGTTGGCATAAGCTCTCTAAAAAGCCTGCATTTGATTCCGTTTTCAGCCATAACACGTGCCACAACTTTTGCGAAACGTGATGACTTGTTGCGACTATCGTAAGCCACTGCAATAGATTGATTTTTACGCTTGCTATGAGATTTGATGTAATCTGCCAGCCCTTGAGTCGCACGTGCCACGGTATAGTGGTTCATGCGATTAGTCCCAGCTCCGATTATACCACGAAGCCCGCCAGTACCGAAATCTAAATCTCTGTAAAAACGTTCTTCAATATCAGCCTCAAGCTCTTCTATTTTTGAATTGTCATTAGCCTCACGTGCTTTGATTAAGTCCTGCTCAACTTGTTTTAGTTCTTTTCTTAAACTTGAGTCGCTCCGTGCGTTCTGCAACCAATAATTGAATTTCTCTCTTGTGTTTTGGCTCAATTTTATACCCATCCTTTCGGATATTTAGATTGGATTATCCAGGGGTAGAGGGGCTCGAACCCCCGACAACGGTTTTGGAGACCGGCATGTTACCACTACACTATACCCCTATTGTCTTGGCATATTCGGCGTTGGATAGCGTAAACCCCACACGCCTTTACACGCTAAGACACATTATAACATAAAAATATTCGTTTGTCAATACTTAATTCGCTGAAATTTGAATAAAAATTTGCCAAGGCAAAACGAGAGCGCGTCCCGCAAAGGCGGCTTTGCCGTCTTGGAGGGATTAGCTCGAAGAGTTTGCTTCCGTAGGGGATACTCTTGTTTTGCAAAACGAGAGCGCGTCCCGCAAAGGCGGCTTTGCCGTCTTGGAGGGATTAGCTTGAAGAGTTTGCTTCCGTAGGGGATACTCTTGTTTTGCAAAACGAGAGCGCGTCCCGCAAAGGCGGCTTTGCCGTCTTAGAGGGATTAGCTCGAAGAGTTTGCTTTCAAGTTGTTTTAAAATTCTTGTAATAAGTAGCGAGTTTTTTATCGCTATTCAGAACGTGTTTAATCAACCATTCACATACAACTGTGTTGATTTGTGTTCCGAGTTCAACGGCATCGCCTTTTTTCGCAAATCGCTCTTTAAGTGAAACGGCTGTTTTTGCGAACTCATCATGTAGTTTTTTATGTTCTGCACTTTCGGGATAATTACATTCATCCATAAGAGCTTCCTCATGCTGGAAGTGTAGGACTGTGTATTTGATTAAAAAATCGATTGACTCCTCAATCTTCTCACGTTTTTCATCTTCGCTATCTTGAAGAACTCCCCTTACTAACGAGAATAACTCTTTGTGTTCGCTATCCACCAGTTCATTTCCAGTTTCATACTGTTCGTTCCATATCATAACATTATCTTTCCTTTCAAATATTGAAGACATTCCGCCATTTGAGCTATAAATTACCATAAACATACCACCTTTGAATTTGTGATGTGATGTCTATAATTAGTGGTCACTACAGCATCCGCCTTCGTCTCCATGGCTATGACCATGACCTTCGCCACTGCTACAGCATCCGCCTTCGTCGCCATGGCTATGACCATGACCTTCGCCACTACTACAGCATCCGCCTTCGTCTCCATGGCTATGACCATGACCTTCTCCGCTACTACAGCATCCGCCTTCGTCTCCATGGCTATGACCGTGATGTCCTCCGCCACTGCTACAGCATCCGCCGCCAATTATGTCTTCGCCGCCGTCCCAGTCATTAAATGCGATTACTGCGGTTACTAATGCTGCTACTGCTATGATAATTCCGACAATCATCAAGATTCTGTTTCTTTTCGCACGGGCTTGTGCTAATCTTTTACGTTCTTTTTTGTTTTTTGATAGTGACATTTTGATTTCTCCTTATTTAATTTATTGGGTTGTTGTATAACTTTTGCCCCGTTGAGTTCCCCCGATGGGGGAAGTAAATTCCCTCATCATTAGGGGATAATCTTCAAGCTAGCAAGCTAGTCAACTGCAACAGCGGGTGCGTTAGCAATAACATCAGCTTCAAGATTCGGTGGGAGTGGTTCGTATCGTGTAAATTCCTGCGTGAAATGCCCTAATCCTTTTGTCATCTGGAGTAGAACTAAAGCAAAATCAGTCGTTTCAGCTTGAGGCATCTCAGCGTCAATTTGGGTCATATTGTTTCCTACCGAAACCGTTCCGAGGACGGCACCACGGCGTTTGTTGACCACACCCATTATATCGCCAGTGTTATTGTTTCCTACTGTGATTTTCATGCTCAAAATAGGTTCGAGTAGACATGGTGAAGCATTTTTCATTCCAGCTTTGAACGCTTGTTTTGCCGCTTGGATGAACGCAACTTCTTTACTATCTACTGGGTGATATTTACCATCAGTCAACGTCGCTTTGATTCGTACCACCGGATATCCTGCGAGTGCACCGTGCATAGTGCTTTCACGCAAACCTTTTTCTACAGCCGGAAAGAATTGTTTTGGAACACTTCCACCGACAACTTTTTCTTCAAACACAATATCGTCTTCATAGTGAGGTTCAAAATCCATTGTTACTACGCCAAACTGTCCTGCACCGCCTGATTGTTTTTTGTGCTTGCCTTCCACACCAGTGACTTTTTTGCGAATAGTTTCGCGGTATGCGATAATAGGCTCACTAAGCTCAACTTCTACTCCAAATTTTGATTTTAGTTTGTTTACAACAACATCAAGATGTTGGTCACCAAGCCCGCCGATTACACGTTGGCGTGTTTCAGTGTTGTTGACGTAACTTAACACCTTATCTTCTTCCAAGAAGCGTTTTAATGCACCGCTGATTTTGGCTTCATCACCCTTACCTTTTACGTTGATTGCTCTAAAGAAACAAGCAGCAGGGAATAAAATAGCAGCAAAATCAGACTCGGCAGATTTTGCTACCGCCGCCGAACCGCAAAGTGAGTCATTCGTAACAGCATCAAGTTTAGTTAGTGTTACGATATCGCCCGCACAAACTTCGCCGATTTCTTCTTGTTTTTTGCCACGAACAATAAGCATTTTTCCGAACTTTTCTATTTCGCCAGTACGCCTGTTAATCGGCTCGGTCTTGCTATTTAATGAGCCTGTAATTACTTTTACAAAGCTCATCTTCCCGACAAATGGGTCGGCTATTGTTTTGAATACAAATCCACTGAACTGACCTTCGTCGTTATACTGCAAGAAATCGCCACCAGCTTCAGTGTTGAGCGGTTCGCCCCTACCAGTACATGGTGACGGGAAGGTATCAACAATTAAATCAAGCAAAACGCCGACTTCTTCAGGCTCACCAGACGGTACTGATACTACTGGAGTTAATCCGCCGTTTACAAGCCCTAATGTTACACCTCTAATCAGCTGGTCACCAGTTAGTTCACCAGCATCAAGAAAAGCGTTCATAAGTTCTTCGTCTGTTTCGGCGGCGAGTTCGCTCACAGCTTCTTTATCCGAAAAATCGCAGACTGAGTTCCCAAAATGTTCTTTTAATCCAGCGAGGGCTTTTCCGAAATCGGCATCTTCCTCATCGCTTTTAGTCACAACGAACATAATAGCTTTACGTTGCTTAAACGCCTCGTTATAAGCCTTGATTGTCCCGATTTGAACGCCATCACGTGCCGAAACAGTGATGATTACAGTTTCAGCCGCACGCATTCCCTCAGACATTCCTCCAATAAAGTCAAACTGTCCGGGGGTATCAAGCATATTGATTTTATGTTCTCTCCACTCCATATAAGCCATGGAGGTTGAGAGTGAGATTTTCCGCTTGATTTCTTCGGGTTCATGGTCACAAACCGAGCTACCTTCTGAAACTTTTCCTATTTTAGAAAGTGCGCCGCTTTTTGCTAACAACGCTTCTGCTAAAGTGGTTTTTCCGCTTGCGTTATGTCCAGCTAAAGCGATGTTGCGTATGTTCTTGCATTTGTATGCTTTCATAGTTATACCCACCTTTGTTTTCTAAGTTTTCTAAAAATATATTCATTTATCAAAGTATATCACACTTTTCACAAAAAGTCTATGCTTTTTAGACAAATTTTTGTGGAAATTTTGCGAAAAACCAAGAGGATTCCCCCGCAATGCAGGCTCTGCCCGTCTGGAGTGGGGGATACTCGACGGAATGGCACTCTTTAAGCCACCTGCCGACTGGCAGAGCCAGTCGCACTGTGGCTCTCGTCTTCTTGCGAAGCAACAAATTTTAACCCGAACGAAATGTCAAGGTAGAGGCTGTACAAATAACCCCTCCGCCAACAACAACATCTCCGTTATACAAGACTGCGGCTTGTCCGACTGCGATTGCACGTTGTGGTGTGTCGAATGTGATTTTGATATAGCTATCATCAATTTTGACGGCTGTTGCGGGTTGTTCTTTTTGGTTGTATCTGATTTTTGCCATGCACCTGATTTGTTCGCCGATTTGAGGTTTGTTAATTGAAATCCAGTTGAAATCTTTTGCAAAAAGTTCGCTTTCATAAAGCTCATCAGGGGTTTGGCATAAAGTTACCGTATTGTCTTTTGCGTTTTTTGATTTTACGTACATAGTGTGAGGTAATGCTAACCCTAGCCCTTTTCGTTGACCGATTGTGTAGCGAGCCTGTCCGTCATGTGTCCCGATAACTTGTCCTGTAATGCTGTCGATAAAATTTCCACGGTTTTTATGGCTTTTGGTGTCACCAGAATATGTCGAGATAAATGTTGCATAGTCACCATCTGGCACAAAGCAGATGTCTTGGCTATCTCGTTTATTTGCGTTTATGAAGTTCTGTTCATTTGCGATTTGTCTGATTTCGCTTTTTTGAAATCGTCCTAAAGGGAACAGTGTTTTTGACAGCTGGTCTTGTGTCATAGTGTATAGGGCATAGCTTTGGTCCTTGCTTTCGTCTATACCTTTTTTGAGGAGGTAGCGGTTAGCATTCGGGCAATATTCGATTCGGGCGTAATGCCCAGTCACTACATAGTCGATTTCAAGCTCAACTGCTCGGTGTAGAAATTTCTCGAATTTCATATAACGATTACAGTCAATACAAGGGTTTGGTGTCCCTCCATCTTGATATGTTTTTACGAACTTGTCGATAATTGATGTCTTAAAATCCCGTGTAAAATTGAACACATGAAACGGCATTTCGAGGGAGTACGCCACACTTCTTGCTGCTTCAACATCTTCTAAAGTGCAACAGGCTTTGTCTGATTTATGCTCGATTTTAAGCCCTAATTCTTTATCGTCAAATAATTTCATGGTTGCACCAACACAGTCGTACCCCTCTTTTTTGCAGAGGTACGCTGCTACCGAACTATCTACACCGCCACTCATAGCGATTAGTGCTTTTTTCATGGCAACCTCAGATTATAGTTTTTTAAAATATCATCAACAATCAATTTACAATACTGCACGGATTTCCACGCAGAATCTACATCGTCTTTAGTTACAAATAAAGAATCATCGCTTGGATAACGTGCAGACCTATGAAAACCGTCCGCTTGACATATTATATTGTGGTCAAAATCCATAATTAGGGAGTTATGTTTAATGAAACCGCATAACCCTTTTAGCGAATGTGTTTTTAAAATCGTCTGTTTTTTGCCATAATCAGTATCATTTTCAATTTTGAAATAAACATCAATTACGTGTTTAAGATATCGCTCAACAATCGAATTTGCCAATGCACACATCGCATTAGCCACCTTGCCACTTTCTACGTTAAACTTGAGTAATTCATAGTCTTCTTCGGCGAAATCATAATAACTGTTCACATCTTTGTTCATAAGACTTTAATTCCCTCTTTTTCAAGCATCTCTATAAAAGATTTTGGCATATTTGATGACACGTATGAAAACTTAATATCCAGTTCAGGCTGCATATACAAATCGCTCTTTAATTTACGCATATCACAAGGCTGAGTTGAATCATCTACTTTTACAAAAAAATCTACATCGCTGTCATATTTAGGTGTACCAGTCGCACAATTACCGAATAAATAGACTTCTTTTATAAAAGGCAGTTTTTTGAACGTATCAAGTGCTTTGATAAACGATTCTTGATGTCTTTTTGAATTAAGTGTGAACATAATATAATTCCTTAATGTTTTGCAAAGCGAGAGCGGAGGTGTCGGCGACTTTGTCGCCGAACAGTCCGCTTGAAGAGCTTTGCTTCGTCGAGATACCCCCACTGCAGACGGGCAAATCCCGCCTTTCGGGGGGATACTCTTGTTTTGCAAAGCGAGAGCGGAGGTGTCGGCGACTTTGTCGCCGAGCAGTCCGCTTGAAGAGCTTTGCTTGCCGTCGAGATACCCCCACTGCAGACGGGCAAAGCCCGCCTTTCGGGGGATACTCTTGTTTTGCAAAGCGAGAGCGGAGGTGTCGGCGACTTTGTCGCCGAGCAGTCCGCTTGAAGAACTTTGCTTCGTCGAGATACCCCCACTACAGACGGGCAAAGCCCGCCTTTCGGGGGGATACTCTTGTTTTGCAAAGCGAGAGCGGAGGTGTCGGCGACTTTGTCGCCGAGCAGTCCGCTTGAAGAGCTTTGCTTCG
>WRGW01000060.1 GCA_009786985.1 Oscillospiraceae bacterium | reverse complement strand
GCATTATTTCGAGATTATCGCCATAGTAGAGCTGATTCATGTTACACCGCCTTTCATTCTAACTTCCCTGCTTGCCTGTCCTCGACAACTGTGACTTGTGCGCTCTTATGAAGTTCGTCGGAAACAAAAAAGACTGACCACCAACCACCTACACACTCGTAAAATTAGTACAGTAGTAAGTTTTCTTAAACATTTATTCTTTCAGGAATTAACGAAATCAGCCATAAATCAAATTTATGGCGTTAAACATTAATATAAAAAACTAAGGATAATGTCGCAAAACGTCATATTAGATTCAATCACGAGAACCGAAAAAACTGTGGGACTGCGAATGCTCTTTTGAGAGGCAAATCTAAGACGCAGCAGTTCCGCACTCACCGCAAAACTTCTCGCCATTTAATTCCGCTTGACACTTAGCACAAGTAGCAGTTGATGTGACAGAAGCACCAGAACCGTCACAAGCGGCACCACATTCACCACAAAATTTAGCACCTTTCAAATCAACACCACATTTTGCACAAGCAGGCTTCGGCAGACCGCAACTCTCGCAGAATTTAGTAGTGTTTTTTTTCTTACAAACACACTTCCATTCGAGAGAATTGTCCGCATTATTACGCTTGAGCGCATTCCTGTTACTGCGTGTAGGGTTACTTAATCTATCAACGTTATTACGAGTTCTGTTGATATTGTTAGTGGTATTACTCACCGTGTTCATCAGCTTATTAGCACTTCTAAGTAAATCTTTCATTTTATGACCATTCCTTTCCGCCACCAATGTGACATGAACATAATTTGGCAAATTTCGGTTCGGCAAAGTCCGCTTTTCGAGAGCTTTGCCCTACGGTGTTACCGAACATTCAACCTTTGAATTCCTTTCAAATCTCGTCTATTCTCCCCATGCTTTAGGTACGCATAGGTCAATAAATAATTCTACTGCATAATTATCAGTCATTGCAGAAATACAGTCACACACTGCACGTTCTTTCCCAAATTCAGCGACTAATTTTTGATAGATTTCTGGCATTTTATCAAGATTAGTAAGGAAATACTCGTACAAAAACCCAATTACGTAAACTGATTTTTCTTTCTCGGTATTGATTGTAGGGTTGTTATAAACACGTCTAAACATAAACGCACGAAGCTCATCATGTGCAGCTTTAACTTTATCGTCATACTGAACCACTCCACCATTTTCCTCAAAAGAATTGATAATAGACATAACCAAAGTCGTAATTCGTTCGCTTTTATTACGCCCTAAAATTCCAATCGCATTTAGTGGCAATTCATCATTAGTAAGAACTTTGCCACTAATTGCATCTTCAATATCATGATTTATATAGGCGATTTTGTCAGAAAGCCTAACCACATCACCCTCACAAGTCATAGATTTAGAACTACTTGAATGTGTAAGAATCCCATCAATCACTTGTTTAGTTAAGTTTAAACCACGACCATCACGCTCAATCACTTCAACCACACGAACGCTCTGCTCAGAGTGCTTAAAACTGTACAATTTATCTAAAGCACGCTCGCCATCATGTCCAAAAGGTGTGTGACCTAAATCATGACCTAAAGCGATTGCCTCGGTCAAATCCTCGTTAAGTCGCAATGCTTTTGCGATTGTTCGTGCAATTTGTGCAACTTCAAGGGTATGAGTAAGCCGTGTACGATAGTTCCCTCCAGGTAACAAAAAAACCTGCGTTTTATCTTTTAATCGACGAAACGCACTCGAATGAATAATTCTATCACGGTCACGCTGAAAATCCGTGCGAATTTCGCACGGTGAGTCATTTTTTACACGACACGCACAACTCTCCATACCCTCGGCATCGCCACTTTTGCAGGCGTATTCCGAAAGCATGGAGTTCTCGTGTTCTATTATACGTTCTCTGATGTTCATTAGCGACGTTCCTTTTCTTCATACTAATCAGCGTCGTCGGCTAAAGATATTTGTCAAGCAATTTCAAAACCAAAGCAATGTTCGGTAACACCGCAGGGCAAGCCTGCACCCCTCTCGCTTCGCACGCAAGAACCGACGCAGAGCGTGTCGGGTATTACACTCGAACTTTCAATAAAACCGCTTCGGGGAAGCAAAGCCCACCTTGAGTTCTTGTTTTGCAAAACCGCAAGTTGCGGTATCGTTGGCTCCGCCAACGAGCAGGCAACTTGAAGTTTTGTTTGGTTTACTGTGCAATACCGAATTTTTTATTGAATTTGCTTACACGTCCACCTGAATCAAGTAGCTTTTGTTTGCCAGTAAAAAAAGGATGACATTTTGAACAAATTTCAACTTTGATTTCTTTTTTGGTAGAACGCGTCTCAATTGCTTCACCACAAGCACACTTAATTAAAGCGGCTTCATAATTAGGATGAATGTCTTTTTTCATTATTAGTGACTTCCTTTCGATTAAGATATTCCTTATACTTCTGGAGTAATTGCAGTAACATCAACTGTAGGTATGTTACGAACCGCTCTTTGAACTTTGCCCGAACGCAAACATCTTGTGCAAGAGTAAACTCTGCGTGGAGTTCCGTCGACAATCGCTCTAACTCTTTGAACGTTAGGCTTAAAAGTTCTATTAGTTCTTCTGTGAGAGTGCGACAATTTAATTCCGAAAGAAACACCTTTGCCGCAAATTTCGCATTTAGCCATTTTGAACCACCTTTCTTTAATACAGCCACCAAAATGTGACGTAAATATCCCTAATTCAGTGCCACGATATATTCGATTATCAGTGGCACACCTACACATTATACCAGAAATTTCGCCGTAAGTCAAGCATTTTCATAAACTTTTTTTGATTTTTTGAAAAATCACTAAGATTTCGCTAATTGCAAGAAGCCCCTCTTAGGTTTACCACTGCTCAAATTCACCAATTTGTATTGATTGTATGGTCATTCCTTCACGATTGCGACTAATAGTATAAATCATCGTTTTAATCGGTTCATGAACATGGTCAATCCCAGCGATTGCCAACGGATTAGGTAACATATAGTCAACCGTAACCGTATACGTCTCACCAACGTTAGTCACCTCAGTCACTAAAGGCGAATACGAGAACAAAGGCGGATTTTCAGGGATTTGATAGTTATTATTCTGTGCCGAAAAAATAAAATCTGTTCCACGTGCAAAAACACTTTGATGATTAAGATTTCCAGTTCCAAACAACGAACGTGCCGCAGCTTCGACCGCAGTCGCTGGGATATAGATTACACCTATATCAGTTTCAAAGTGAGTTTTATCGCCGATTAAAATAATTTGCCAAATCGCACTGAGGATAATCGTCATATCTTGAAGATTTGCCACACTTTCAAATGCTGGCGGGTCATTGATTACTACTGGGTAAATGAAGAATGCAAACTCTTCTTTCAACGCACGCCTGTTTATGATATCATCTACCCTCTGCGTCACAAAAATAGTTGAATTAACAGCTCCAATTATTGCAAAAAACAACATAATCGCCGCTATACACACATAAAAATATCGAATTTTACGCACAGACTTAGTTTTAGATTTTTCGTCGCTCAAAGTCAGCTCGCTTGAAATTTCAACGCTCGATTCTTCACTAACTTCAAGCTCAAATACTTCATTTATTTCATTTTCATCAGCTATTTTAGTTTTAGAAACATCTTCCTTGAGTGCCCCACCAATAGTGCCGATTGCTTCGAGTGAATCGCCTATTTCTTCCGTTTTTTCCAATAATTCAAGATTAGATTCTTTGCCTTTTTCTAACTTTTCTTTTTTTGATTTAAGTTTACCCACGGTTTACCCCACCTTTATTTTCTAATATGCCCGTCGCCATTAATCAAATATTTATACGTCGTAAGTTCTTTTAGTCCCATAGGTCCACGTGCATGGAGTTTTTGTGTAGTAATTCCAATTTCTGCACCAAGACCGAACATAAATCCATCAGTAAACCTTGTAGAAGCGTTGACATAAATTGCCGCCGCATCAACCTCGTTTTGAAACTTCGTTGCTGATTTGATACAAGAGGTTATAATACATTCACTGTGAGTAGTTCCGTAAATAGAGATATGTTGAATCGCCTCATCTATATTCTTTACGGTTTTAGCAGAAATCTTGTATTCCAAAAATTCCACATCATATTCATCGAAAACAATTTCTACTTTGTCACCCCATCTCATTTTGAGTTTTGCGTAAAACTCATCAGCAATCACCTCATGAACCAACACGGTTTCAATTGCATTGCATACCGACGGGCGGTGGGTTTTTGCATTATCGACTATATCGACCGCCATATCTAAATCCGCCGATTTGTCAACATAAGTATGACAAAGCCCTCCACCAGCAAAAATTACTGGAATCGTCGAGTTTTCTATTACAACCCGTTTAAGCCCTTCGCCACCACGCGGAATCAGAACATCGATATATTCCTTTAATTTCATCATTTTTGAGGCGACTTCGCGACTTGTATCTTCGACTAAACTAACTGCGTCTTTAGTGACTCCA
Organism: Oscillospiraceae bacterium; assembly: GCA_009786985.1. Lineage (GTDB taxonomy): Bacteria > Bacillota > Clostridia > Oscillospirales > Ruminococcaceae > Ruminiclostridium_E. The sequence continues at coordinate 7,515 of WRGW01000060.1, read as the reverse complement.
CATTCTTCTAAAGCTGAACGCATAATATCGGCTAAGCATTTGTTTGAATTAATCGAATCGCTTCCGCCCCTCAAAATGCAAACATTTCCAGATTTCAAGCAAAGCACAGCTGCATCAACCGTTACATTCGGACGAGATTCAAAAATAATTCCGATTACACCAAGTGGTACACGCTTTTTGATTATATTCATACCACCTGGAATTTTGCCACCACCAATCACCTCACCAACAGGGTCGGCTAATGATTTGACTTGGAGTACGCCCTCAGCCATGCCGCTAATACGCTCATCAGTCAACATCAAGCGGTCTATATACGCCTCAGTCTTGCCATTAGTGCGTGCTATTTCGATATCTTTAGCGTTTTCTAATTTAATCAGCTCTGCGTTTTGTAATAGTTTCTCCGCAATCAACGAAAGCACGTTATCTTTTTGCTCAGTCGTGAGTGACGCAAGTTGATTTTGTGCAATTTTGGCTGATTTACCTAATTTTTCGATATATTCCATAGTTTTATAAATTATCCCCTTAATTAGAATTTAACATCCCAAAAAATTATCACTCTCCTTATTATACTTCGAAATCAGAATTTTGTCAAGTAATTTTATAATTTAACTTCACTCATTATAATGAAGAACCTCGGCTCAAAGAGTCCGTGCTCAAGAAAACGATGAAAATTTTGACAAAAAATTCAATGTATGGTTGGCTATAATCCCTGGCGTTATTGCAGTAATAATACTCGGAATTAATTTGGTAACAGTTCAAAATAAGAAAAAGAACCCCAAGAAACAATAAGGGGCTATTTTGCTTGACGTATTCAGAGTTTTATGGTATAATAGCAAAACAAGAGTATCCCCCGTAAGCGGAGCTTTGCTTCGCTGGAGTGGGGTATCTCGATGAAGTGCTCTTCAAGCTAATCTCTTCAAGACGGCAAAGACGCCTTTGCGAGACGCGCTCTTGTTTTGCAAAACAAGAGTATCCCCCGTAAGCGGAGCTTTGCTTCGACTTTTATTTTACTTGACGTATTCAGAGTTTTATGGTATAATGAGAATTAGAGTGAAAAATTATATAGTCAGTCAGTTTAATAATGCTTGTTGGATTTGTGTGGATATTTTTCGTCAGACAAGGCGAAAATTTAACGAATATCCGTTGATATTTAAGAAATTTTCAACGCAGTATGGCGGAAAATAGACCGACAAGACAAGCCTATTCTTGATTTAATCGACTATATTATTAAACTGATTGACTATAACGTGTAAGAATCGAGTAGGAGGGTATACATGAACGATATATTTATTGAACAACTCATCACTCGTAAACCAGACAATCGGGCAACCACAATAAAAATCGGAATTCTTGTTTTAACTGCATTGTTATGCACTATAATCGTTTTGGCGATTATGTTTATTCCTAACACACTGGCAATCGGGCTGATGGCGATTATAGGTGCAATTTGGCTTAGCGGAAGTATCGTGAAAGGTCTTCATACTGAATATGAGTATATCTTGACCAATCAAGAATTCGATATAGATAAAATTTCAGGCAAACGCAAACGTCGCCGAATGATTACTCTCGACCTCACAAACACCGAAAAGTTCGACCGATACAACGAAAGTACAAGCCTTTTAGATTCAGATGTCACCGTATCTGCACATGATAATTCGCTGGTGAATTTGTGGTATTTAACGGTGAAACACAATTCACATGGGAGGGTGGCGTTATTATTTAACCCAAGTGAAAATTTTTTGGAGATGCTAAACAAAGCTCTACCGCCGAAATTTAGATTAAAATAGGAGGCGACACTAAACAAATGGAAGTAATTCAATATAAATGCCCCAATTGTAGTGCGAACTTAGAGTTCAAAGCAGAGACCCAAGATTTTAGATGTGCGTATTGTGACAGTGTGTTTTCTAGCGAACAATTAGCAGAAATCTATCCACAAAAAGAAGAACACGTTTTAGACCAAATTGAGCCACCCAAAACAGAAGAAGAGCTTGCTTTAGAAAGAGAATTTGGAGAATGTAGTGCTTTGTACAACTGCCCAAGCTGTGGTGCGGCAGTCATCACCGATGACCACACTTCGGCGACACACTGCACTTATTGCCTGTCGCCCGTAATCTTGACTGGTAGGCTTTCAGGCGAATACAAACCATCTAAGCTGATTCCTTTTAAGGTCACCAAAGAAAAAGCAGTCGGAAAATTCAAAGAATACTGTAAAGGTCGCTGGTTTTTGCCTAAAGACTTTAGGTCTGGTGCACATCTACACGAGATGAACGCAATTTATGTTCCTTATTGGATTTCTGATTGTACAGCGTGTGGTTCAATTACTGCAAATTGTAAACGAGTGCGTTCGTGGGTAGCTGGTGAGTTCAAATTCACCGAAACGAAAGAGTTCATAGCAGTCCGCGATGGTAGCATGAATTTTAGCGGAATACCACACGACGCTTCTACCAGAGCTAATGAGGTTTTGATGGAATGTATCGAGCCTTTTAACTATGACGAAACGACTGATTTTAAAATGTCATATTTATCTGGATACATCGCCGAAAAGTATGATGTCACAAAAGAACAGGTCTATCCACGAGTACAAAAACGCGCGGTGCGTTCTGCAACCGATACAATGCTTGCGACAATCAAAGGATATTCTACAGTGAATATCACTTCAAACACGCTTGACATTGGACAGAATAAATGGAGCCATTATTTAATGCCAGTATGGTTTTTGACCTATAAGCATAATTATAAAGGAAAAGAAACTTTCTATCATTTTGCAGTAAATGGTCAGACTGGGAAATTTATGGGTGACCTGCCGATTATATGGAGCAAAGTTGCTTTAGTCGCTGGAATAGCTTCAATTGGTGCAACCACAATATTAGGCACTATATTCTTTGGAGGTATACTGTGAAATTATTGAAAATCCCTCTTGTGTTTGTCATATTTACAACGGTTCTTGTTATGACTGTTGTAGCAACTTCTGAAATTGCTGAAACTGTTGAAACTACTGAAAATCTCGAACCTGTGAACCTTTTTGACCAAGACAGCTATTTTTCAGACTCAAGGTTTGAAGCAAGCAATAGTCGATTATTAGAAGCCGAAAATCAAGTAGGTTTCCGAGTCACAGTACTTATGGCGGACTATGCAGGTGCTATAACCGAACGACTTGCAAGACAATTCACCGAAAATTTCTATCACCAAAATATAGGTGTAGGGGTTGATGGTATAATGCTATTTATAAATACAACTTTTCGTGATAGTATAAATATTAGGTATGATTATATCTATATATCAGGTAATGCACAAGATTATTTCAATTCTCGCCGATTCGAAAGTCTTTTTGACACTATTTGGAATAATCTTTTAAATGAAGATTATTCCAGTGCGATTAGCGGATTTTCACGACAAGTAACAGCTTATGTAGAAAGCGGGAAGCCGTTTAGCACTAATGCTTTAATAGGTGTTATAATCATAATAGTGGTTAATGCAATTATAATTTTCGGGATTATTTTTGGTGTTAAAAACTCATACAAACTTAAACCAGCGGAATGTGCTTCTAACTACTTAGACCAATACTCAATTAAATACAGACAACAAAGCGACACTTTTATACGTTCGTTTATCACAAAAGTTAGGATTAGTAGCAATTCAAATTCTGGTGGCGGATTTAGTGGTGGTGGATTCTCTGGCGGTGGTCGCGGAAGGTGAGGAGGTTTAATGAAGTATGGTAAAAATAAAAGACGTAATCTCAAACTCACCAGCGGCTAAAGCTGGAATCAAAGCTGGCGAGTTCTTGATTTCGGTTGACGGCTCACTTATAAACGATGTTCTGGACTATATGTTCTACGCTGATGAAGAAATGGGGCTTCAGTTTGACACTTTTCTTATGGATAAAAAGCGGAGTTGTCAAAACAAATGTATCTTCTGTTTTATTGACCAACTTCCTAAACGTTCAGAACAGAAATTTTGTGAAAAGTATGAGAATTTGCGAGAAACGCTTTATTTCAAAGATGATGATTCTCGCCTTAGTTTCCTACAAGGCAATTACATTACGTTGACTAATTTGACTGAAACTGATGTGAAGCGGATTATTCAAATGAGAACAGCTATAAACATATCTGTTCATACCACTAACGCTGAGATTCGTGCGAAAATGCTCGGTAACCCTAAAGCTGGTGAATGGTCACTTGAAGTACTCGAGCGTTTCGCAAAAGCAGGTATTTCTATGAACTGTCAATTAGTTCTCTGCCCCGGAATCAACGATGGTGATGTGCTTTTGAAGAGCCTAAAAGATTTATCACAATATGATTGTATCGAAAGTATTGCGTGTGTCCCAGTCGGGCTGACTAAGTTTCGTGATGGACTGACATCACTTCGAGCGTTTAACCGTGAGGAAGCACTTAGCGTAATCAAAGCGTGTGATTGTTATGACAACGTGTTCGCCGCTGATGAGCTGTATTTGCTTGCAAGACTCCCTCTCCCTGACTATAAACATTACGGTGATTTTCCACAATACGAGAACGGTGTAGGGATGCTTGCTTATATGAAGCATACGTTTTTAGAATCGGTTCGCAAATCACCACCAGATACACTTGAGAGTATAAAAGGTCAATCTGGCGTGGTTCGTAAAACAATCGTCACTGGAACAGGGGCGTTTAATTTGATAAAAGAACTCATAAAACCGTTTGAATGGGTAAATGTTATAGCGGTCAAAAATAACTTTTTTGGTGAAAGCGTAAATGTTTCAGGGCTTTTGACTGGTGCTGATATAATCGAACAACTGGGGTTAGCACAATCGCAATCAGGGGAGAGTTTGGATTTAGGCGAAGAACTCCTAATAAGTCAGAACACTTTAAACTCTGACGGGCTATTTCTCGACAACATCACACCAGATGAACTCGAACAGGCTCTGGGGGTTCAGGTACGAATTGTTGAAGCTGATGGCGAGGGGTTATATTCTGCAATTTGTAAAAATTAAATTATAATGAAAAGGAAATATTAAAAAATGCTCAACACAGAAAAATCTATGGAAAAAATCGTTGCATTATGCAAAGGGCGTGGGTTCGTATATCAAAACTCAGAGATTTACGGAGGCTTAGCGAACACGTGGGATTATGGAGCACTTGGAGCGCTACTTAAATCGAATCTCAAGAATGCGTGGCTCAAAAAGTTTGTTCAAGAAAGCAGGTATAATGTCGGGCTTGATTCAGCAATTCTTATGAACCCTCAGACTTGGGTCGCATCAGGTCATCTCGCTGGATTTTCTGACCCTTTGATTTCCTGCAAATCTTGCAAAACTCGTCACCGTGCAGATAACTTGATTGAGGAATTTGATGGCACAATTACCGCTGGATGGGAAGATGAAAAACTTGTCTCGTATATAAGTGACAACAAAATCATTTGTCCTAAATGCGGTAAATGCGATTACACCGACATTAAAAAGTTTAACTTGATGTTTAAAACTTTTCAGGGCATTACTGAAGACACGGCTGACGAAATCTATCTCCGCCCTGAAACTGCACAAGGGATTTTTGTCAACTTCGGAAATATTCAGCGAACAACTCGTCGCAAAATTCCGTTCGGAGTAGCACAAATCGGTAAATCTTTTAGAAATGAAGTTACACCGGGGAAATTTATCTTTAGAGTGCGCGAATTTGAGCAAATGGAACTTGAATTCTTTTGCAAACCAGGAACTGATTTAGAATGGTTCGCTTATTGGAAAGACTTCTGCGAAAAATGGCTACTCACAATCGGGCTAAAACAAGAAAGCCTCAAACTCCGTGACCATGGGGCAGAAGAACTGTCGTTTTATTCAAAAGCGACGACTGATTTTGAATTTTTGTATCCGTTTGGTTGGGGTGAACTGTGGGGAATTGCAGATAGAACTGATTATGACTTAAAGCAACACATCAGTGAATCTGGCAAATCGCTCGAATACTTCGACCCCGAAACTAACGAAAAATATATTCCATACGTCATTGAGCCGAGCCTTGGTGTCGAAAGGCTGTTCTTGGCAGTAATCGTTAACGCATATGAAGAAGAACAACTCGAAGACGGTACAACCCGTAATGTATTGAGATTGCATCCGTATTTGTCGCCATTCAAAGTCGCTGTTTTGCCACTTTCTAAAAAATTGGCGGAAGGAGCAGGCAAAGTTTTTGATGAACTCTGCAAACACTTCTCAATCGATTACGATGAAACTGGTGCAATTGGTAAACGCTATCGCCGCCAAGATGAAATTGGAACACCGTTCTGCGTAACTTATGATTTCGAGAGTGAAGAAGACGGTTGTGTCACCGTACGCGAACGTGATTCAATGAAACAAGAAAGAATCAAAATCGCAGACGTAAAAGAATATATTGCGAATAAAATCGAGCTATAAAAAAATCTTATGACTGTAGAAAAAAAAGTTCAAAGAATCATTGCCGAATTAAAGCGAAAAACACCAGACCCACAATGTATGCTAAACTATTCGCTACCTGAACAACTTTTAATTGCCGCACGTTTATCGGCACAATGCACCGACAAACGTGTGAATGAGGTGACCCCTGAACTGTTCAGTAAATTTGGCGATTGTTATGCACTCGCTAAAGCCGAAATTTCAGAAATTGAACGCATAATTAAACCTTGTGGGCTTTTTAAGACTAAATCAAAAAGCATCAAAGAAATGTGCCAAATTTTAGCTGAATCTAATGGCGTAATCCCAGATACAATGGAAGAACTGCTAAAATTACCAGGTGTAGGACGAAAAACTGCTAATCTGATTTTAGGTGAGCTGTTCGGTAAACCTGCGATTGTTGCGGATACACACGTAATCCGATTATCGGGAAGGTTGGGTCTAATTCCTGAATCCGCCAAAGGAAACGCACTCAAAGTTGAGCAGGCGTTGCTGGAAATTATTCCACCTGAAGAGAGCTTGCTATTCTGCCATAGAATTGTATTACATGGCAGAGCAGTCTGCAAAGCAAGAAATCCGGGTTGTGTCAATTGCGTTATTTCTGAATGGTGTGCTGGAAAAAAATCAAAGTAATGACTAACCTTAACAAGCTCATATTCGTGCATTGCCCTGATGAGGTGGAGTTTGTGAAGTTGGGAGTAACAAAATGAATAAAAACAACAACGATAACATCGTTATTTTTTCGACGGAAGACGGCAAGGTTTATGTCAACACACATTTCGCCGCAGAAACAGTGTGGTTGACAATCGACGATATGGCAAGACTTTTTGAAAAGTCGCGTTCGACTATAAATGAGCATATTTTAAATGTTTACGCCGAAGGTGAACTTGACGAAGCAACTTCAAAAAGAAAAATCGGAAATTCCGATTTTTCTACTAAACCAACGAATTACTACAACCTCGACATTATAATATCCGTTGGCTATCGTGTGAAATCCCTTCGCGGTACGCAATTTCGCCAGTGGGCAATCAAGCGACTGGATTGTACTGTTAAAAGTAGACACAAAATAACACCTCAATTTAAAACCATCTGCTCTTTTTCGTTGGGCGAAAGATTATCATTATGAGAAT
>WRGW01000059.1 GCA_009786985.1 Oscillospiraceae bacterium | reverse complement strand
CATTCTCATAATGATAATCTTTCGCCCAACGAAAAAGAGCAGATGGTTTTAAATTGAGGTGTTATTTTGTGTCTACTTTTAACAGTACAATCCACCGCCACAGTTAGCCGATTAATTCGCCACGACTAATCGTGCGAATTAATATATTGATTTTTATTAAAAATACACTTGACAAATAATCGTGCGAATTAATATATTGATTTTTATTAAAAATACACTTGACAAAAGCAACAAAATGAGGTATACTATATAATGAGTGTCACCCAAATAGGCTAAGTGTACTTTTGTGTTCTACATATATTGACATATTGACGATTAGAAGAATGTTCGGTAACACCTCTGGGCAAACCCTGTACCCCTCTGTGAGAACCGCCACAAGGGGCAGGATATTACCACTCGAACTTTCAATTAAATTAGGCTATAATGTACTAAGAATGTCAAGGGAGTTTGAATTAAAATGAATCCAAATGAAACAAACAAATTCAACACAATTGAAATAAAACAGATGAATAAGGCTAACTTGTATGATTCTTTAGAATTTACTAAAGCGGGCAGTGTGAATGAAAACAATTCTAAAAAGAAAATGAATACTATTCTGATTGTTGACGATGACTCATTATTCCGTACAAGGCTTTCTAATATACTTAGTTCTGAATATAAACTGCACACCGCTAATGATGGTGAGGCTTGCCTTGAAATGGCCGAAAAAATCATGCCGGATTTAATTTTGCTCGACTATGTAATGCCTGGTAAAGATGGGTTTGAAGTCATCGAAAGGCTTAAGCTTTCTACACGTACGAATAAAATCCCAGTAATTTTTATAACTGGTACTCAGCACCAAGACCTTGAAAGCAAAGGGCTTGCACTTGGTGCGATTGATTTTATCACTAAACCTTTTAATCCAGTTGTTGTAAAACTCCGTGTAAGACAACAAATCAGAATCATAAACTTGAGTAAAGAGCTTGAGCAGACTGCAAAAGTCGAAAAAATGTCGAACGAGGTTAAAACTAAATTCTTAGCGAACATGAGCCATGAAATCCGAACACCTATGAACTCGATTTTAGGGATTACAGAAATTCTTTTAGAAAATCGTAACATCTCACACGAAGTTGTTGATGGGCTTACAAGAATTTATACATCTTGCGAATTACTTATGGAAGTAATCGATGATATTCTTGACGTTTCAAAAATCGAAGAAGGCAAGCTCGAAATTGTTCCAGCTGAATATAAATTCGCTGAACTTATTAATGATTCGGTGTTATTAAACACGACTAAAATCAATGAAAAGCCAGTAAAATTTGAAGTGAAAGCAGATGCAAGCGTTCCTCAAGTTTTGATTGGAGATGTACTCCGTATCAAACAAATTCTAAACAACCTTTTATCTAATGCGTTTAAGTATACTGAAACCGGAACTGTTACTCTACACGCTGGCATTGAGCCTACCCACGCTTTGACTGATGATAAGGTGGTTTTAGTTCTAGGTGTACGTGATACTGGTCGCGGGATGACACCCGAACAAAAAGATATGGTTTTTAACGAATACGCACGTTTTGACGATGAAATTACTGGCAAAAAAATCGCAGGAACTGGCTTAGGGCTTTCGATTACCAAACAAATTGTTGATATGATGGAAGGGTCAATCCACGTAGAAAGTACAGTCGGTTCAGGGACTTTGATTGTAGTTCGATTGCCTCAAAACACCATTAAAGACGCACCTCCAATTGGACCAGTTGTCGCTGAAAATCTACAATTTTGTCGTTCTGATATCTCAAAAAAACGCTTGAAATTTGCGATTAAACGCGAACCTATGCCAGATGGAAAAGTTCTTATAGTTGATGATGTTGAAACTAATCTATACGTTGCACAAGGTTTGATGAAATTCTATAGGCTACAAATTGATGCGGTTATGAGCGGGAAAAAAGCGGTAGAAAAAATCAAATCTGGTCATAAGTATGACATAATTTTTATGGACCATATGATGCCCGAGATGGACGGTATTCAAGCGACTTACTTAATACGCTCACTTGGCTATAATAACACAATTATTGCACTAACCGCAAACGCACTTTCAGGGCAAGAAGAAATGTTCCTTAAAAATGGATTTGACGGATTTATCGCAAAACCAATTGATGTTTATAAGTTAGACACGCTTTTGACTAAGTATGTCCGTCAAAAAAAACCATCCTTCTCCACCACTGAACTTCCGAATCTTGCAGAACTCTCTAATCATGATTTTGAAAGCCAAACAAGAGCTGGAGGGGAAGCTTCGCCACCAATCACTAAGATTAACCCAGTCAAAAAATCTACGATTATGGAGGTTGGCGACAAGCGGGAATCTGCTTACGTTCAAAGCCCTATGACTTCTCCAGCACCGCAAAGCAGAATTGACCCGATTCTGATTGAACTTTTTGTGCGTGACGCTAATAGAGCTATTGCTACACTCGAGAGGCTTTTAAAATATGATGACATAAATTCTAACGAAAAATCCCTCAAAAATTACATCGTTGCTGTTCATGGAATTAAAAACCCACTACACAGTATTGGCGAAATTTCTTTGCATGAAAAGGCAAAAAAACTTGAGATGGCGGGTAGAAGTAATGATTTTGAAACAATTTATAATGACACACCAGAGTTGCTCGAAAAACTAAAATTGCTCTTATTGAGCAATATAATATAAAAAAGTAGGTTTTTATTTTTAATTGTAGATTTGCCGTTAAATTATTAAAAGATAAAACGACCTACTATGAAAGAACGTACAAGAAAAAATGGAAAACAAACAAGTTTTAGAGGAAAGTTCAAGAAAAAATTTACGCACATTTGCATCGAGTTTTACTTTTCGGTTAGCTTTTTTAACGATTATTATATCATTACTCGGATTAGCCGTAGTATTTGCTGTGGTTAATGTTATTGTTCGTGATGTGATTTATGATGGGACAAGCGGTAAAGCAAAACGTGATGCGATTATCTATGCCGAAGAAGTTGACAAGTGGTTCTACAACGCATCTGGAGTGGTGGAGAGCTTGGGTGTCGCACTATCAGTAATCGACCGTGAATGCACAGTAAATGATTGCAGAATAGAATGTTTTGAGAACGTAGCGATTTCTTTCCGCGAAAACTTTGAGTTTATCGAAAACGTATTCATAGGGTTTTCGGATGGGAGTATTATCAACTCAATCAATTGGCAACCTTTCCCAATTGAAGATGGTGCGGAGTATGGTGTAGGCTGGGGACCATGGGAAGTTGATGGCGGCGGTTGGACTACACTTGAACGCCCGTGGTATACGATTGCAAATGAAGTCGGTGTCGGAAATGTCGGTCGTACTGAGCCTTATACCAGCCATTCTACTGGTCATATTACTTTTGCGATGACTACATACCTCCCTAATTTAGCGGGAGTAGGTGCAGCTGTTGGTTTTTCAATGTCGATTGAACACGTTTTGAATACACTCGGTGCAAAAGAAGTGATTTTAGACGGTCACATCGTTCTTGTAACAGATAACGGTGATATAGTGTTCCACCCTGATGAACATTATATCACACCGATTTGTATTAGTTGCGAACATGAAGACCTCCATGATTGCCCAGGTTTTTTTAGACTTTTGGACTGTATTGGGCTTCTTGACGGTGAATGCCGTTGCGTAACTGTTGAATGCCCAGTGTTTGTAGCAAGAAATGCTTGCCCACGTAACGAACTTAGAATGTGGAATATAAACGAGATTTATTCTGAAATTTCGTCTGAGATTATTTCGGAAAACAATGCTTTAGAAGAGTTCTTTTATTTTTATAACAATGACGGCAAAGGTCAATATTTAATATCGTTTGAGGTTGATACTGTCGGCTGGTTTGTAGTCACAATTGTACCTATTGATGAAATTGACGCAATAGTTTCAGGCAATCTACTTATTATTATGATTGTTCTTGGTATGATTTTAATCGTTTTGATTGGAATTACAATTATTTTTGGAGCTAAAATATCTAAGTCAGAAAAGAACGAGCGTGAAAAAGCACTTATTGCAAAAGAAAAGGCAAAAATCAAAACGCGAACGCAAAGGAGTGTATATAACTCAATCCCGATTCCAACATCAACGTGGAATGCTAAACATCAAATGCTCGACTGTAATGAAAAAATGCTTGAATTTCTACAGTTCGCAAACCGAGAAATGGCTAAAGAACACTTTGTTAGGCGTTGTTGTGCGGTTCAACCTTGTGAAACGCCTACGCTTCAAAAAATCGTTGAACTAATTGATAAAGCGTTAACCAAAGATGAGATTATCCGTTCTGCTTGGAATTACGAAATAGAAGGCAAAATCATACCAACCGAGCTTGTGATTACACAAACTCAGTGGGATAACGAACTGGTTGTAACCTGTTACACAATTGACCTGCGCGCAACAAACGAACTCGAACGCAAAGAACGCGAATCAGCTTTTTTGATTAAAACTTTTTATGAACTGTCCCCATTTGTTATGAACACGTGGGATGCGGGCATGAATTTAATTTCAACAAGTGAACAATCAGCCAAAATTTTCGGGCTTGAGTCTACCGAAGAGTATATCCGACGATTCCATGAGCTATTACCAGAATTTCAACCTTGTGGTCGAAAATCAAGCGAAATGGCTTATCAGATAGTGGCACAAGCGTTTGAAGAAGGTTATGCTAAAATCGAATGGATACATTGTAATTTAGAAGGTGAGCCTATTCCGATGGAAGTCACTCTCTACCGTTATGTGGTGGATGGTGTGCCTTTTGTTGCGACTTATGCGGTGGATTTGCGCGAAATCAAAAATGCGTATCGCAAACGCCATGAAGCCGAAGTTCGTGCACGGGTTTTGCTTGAAGCGTCGCCAATATCGTGTTTCTTGATTGATGGAGATTTTAATATCGTCGAGTGTAACTTTGCGGCAGTTGATTTACACGTCATCAAAAAAGACGAAAATATTACCGTAACTTATCCAGATATCCCTGAATTTGCAGATGTAAACTGTTGTCGAAATTGTAATATTTGTCCAGTCAGTCGTTCGGGCAAAGTGTGCTTTTTACGACAATTTACGATTAATAATTTCCACAACTATTTACCTGAAAGTGTACATGAAAAAGGTGGTTTCTTGAAGTTTATGGAGACTCATGCGTCAAAAGCAATTGAAGAACAGACGCATATGTTCCACCTTGATGTGAATACACTTTATGGAGAAACAGTTTCGTGTGAAATTGTAGCAGTTCCTGTTACGTATAACGAAAAACCAGCTTTTGCGGCGTTCACACGGTCACTTGAAGACGAAAAGCGTCGTTTGCAGGCGGAAGAAGAGAGCCGTTCAAAAACAAAGTTCTTGGCACGTATGAGCCATGAACTTCGCACACCTTTGAACGTGATTCTTGGTATGTCAGAAATTCAGTTAGCTAATACGTCACTCCACGAAGAAGCACACAAAGCGTTTTTGCAAATCAAGAACTCGTCTAACAGTTTAGTTAAAATTATTAACGATATTCTCGACGTTTCTAAGGTTGAACTCGGCTCGGTGGAGTTAAACAATTCTAATTATGACGTGATTGAAACTTTTGTTGACATCATATCATCAATTGTATCGCAAAATCAGAAAAACGGTAACGATTTTGCGTTATCGATTGACTCAAACCTCCCTCGTAATATGACTGGGGATGAAATGCGAGTTAAACAAATTATATTCAACCTCATTTTAAATGCGTTTAAGTATACCGACAACGGTAAAGTTGAATTAGCCTTATCGTTGGAGAAAAATCCAGAAAAATCATCAAATAACAATAATGAAATCACTCTAAAAATCATCGTAAGTGATACTGGCAAAGGAATGACTGAAGAACAAATCGGCAAGTTATTTGATAAAGAGTTCCAGCGTTTTGATGTAGAAAAAGGCATTGAAGGCACTGGACTTGGAATGTCAATTGTCAATCAATTTGTTAAAATCATGGACGGAACGATTGATGTTAAGAGTGAAGTCGGTGAAGGTACGATTATTACCGTTAGGTTGCCACAACAGGTTGAAGGTTCAATCGTACCAATTGGTGAACAAGTTACTAAATCGCTCGAAAAATTTGATTTAGGCAATGAAATTCTTATGCCAGAAAAGCATTTTAAACCCCTCCAACCGATTCCTAAGCCTAATGGACGTGTGCTTATTGTCGATGACCTTGAAACTAACATCTATGTTGCAAGCGGCCTCATAAAACCGTACAAGCTAAAAGAAATCGACCGAGCGTTCAGTGGGGCGGAATGTCTGGATAAAATCAAATCTGGTAAAGTTTACGACATCATTTTTATGGACCACATGATGCCAGAGATGGACGGAATCGAAGCTCTCCGTGCGATTCGTAAAACAGGGTATAAACACCCAGTCGTTGTTCTTACAGCAAATGCGACACGAAACGCCAAAGAAATGTTCTTAGAAGCAGGATTCGACGCATTTGTGTCAAAACCAATCGACCCATATTTGTTGGATGAGGTGTTGAATAAGTATATCAAAAAATAATTTTATGAAATTTTTAAAAAGTACTTGACAAACGCTCTAAAACACTATATAATAATAAATGTTCGTTATTTGTGTACAACATATAGTGGGCATCTCTAAAACCTCCATCTTGAGTTCACAAAGTCAACTCGGGGCTTTGCAAGGTGTTGAGACTTTATAAGCGGAGTGATAATATAACAAAGGAGCGTCATCGAATCTATGGAAGAGCAAGTAAAAACAATGACGGTAGTGCCACCAAACAAACATTCGATTCGAGGTTCGAGTACAGAAATAACAATTACATCTGGAGCATTAGAAATGATTGAAGTAATAGACAAAGTCAAGGCGAAAAACCAAAATAAAGAATGCGAAGTATTACCCCACCGACAAAGTCTTGCCTCCACGCTTCAGAGTAGCACTGCGACTTTGTTGGTTCAAGATGGCACTAAGGAGTCTATAATTCCAGAGATTCAAAAGCGTGATGGGCGTTGTGTGTCTTTTAATGTCGAAAAAATTGCTAATGCTATTTTTAAGGCGGCTAAACAAGTCGGCGGTAAAGATATGGCTACTTCTATGAAGTTAGCAGAACAGGTTCGCGAACGCTTGGAAAAATCATGTCGCACCATGGAATCTGCTCCTAGCGTTGAAAATATTCAAGACGTTGTTGAAAAAGTTTTGATTGATAATGGTCACGCTAAGACGGCTAAGGCGTATATTCTTTACCGTGCTGAACGCACTCGTATGCGTGAAATCAATAATGAATTGATGCAAGAGTTGTATGACCTAACTTTTAAGCCCGCAATCGAAAGCGATATTAAACGCGAGAACGCCAATATCGATGGCGATACAGCTATGGGAACTATGTTAAAATACGGCTCTGAGAGCGCTAAACGTTTCTATAGCTTGATGGTTTTAGAACCCGTTCACGCAGAAGCCCACTCTAACGGTGATATTCATATTCATGATTTGGATTTTTACGCACTCACTACTACCTGTTGCCAAATCGACATTATAAAGCTGTTTCGTGAAGGTTTTTCTACTGGACACGGCTTCTTGCGTGAGCCTAATAATATTGCGAGTTATTCAGCACTGGCTTGCATTGCAATCCAGTCTAACCAGAACGACCAACATGGAGGGCAATCGATACCAAACTTCGATTATGCTATGGCACATGGTGTTCGCAAAACTTATCGCCAATTGTACGAAAGCAATATCGTTCGTGCAATTGGAATGTATACCGATTGTTGCGAAATCGATGCGATTCGTGAACGTGTGAGAGGGTATATGTCAGAAATCGAAAAGGAACATGGTGTGTTCCCGATTCTCTCTAATCATAACGGTTATGGCGATTATGAAAAACCGTACCTGCTTGAAATTTATGGCGATGAAGCTATGGTAAATAAAGTTCGTGAATTTGCCGTAAAACTCACTGAAAAAGAAACCGATAGAGCGACTTTTCAAGCGATGGAGGCGTTAGTTCATAATCTCAATACTATGAATTCGCGTGCTGGGGCACAAACTCCTTTTAGCTCGATTAACTACGGCACTGATACCTCTCACGAAGGACGATTAGTAACTAAAAACATTCTTCTTGCCAATGAACGTGGATTGGGTAGTTCTGAAACGCCGATTTTCCCAATTCATATCTTCAAAATCAAAGAAGGCATAAATTACAACTCTGGTGAGCCTAATTATGACTTGTTTCAGCAAGCGTGCAAGGTGTCTGCTAAACGTTTGTATCCGAATTTCTCTTTCTTAGATGCACCGTATAATCTGCAATTCTATAAAGAAGGCGACTATAACTCTGAAGTCGCTTACATGGGATGTCGAACACGTGTAATCTCTAATAATTATGACAGCGAACGCAATACAGTTAGTGGGCGCGGAAATCTTAGCTTTACATCTGTTAATCTACCACGCCTTGCAATGAAAGCGAGTAGTTCTGGTAGTGCTAGCGAGAGTAACGAAATCAGATTTTTTGAATTGCTTGAAGAAACTATGGATATGGTAATCGCACAACTTATGCATAGGTTTGAACTTCTCGGAGACAAAAACAAGAAAAATTTTCCGTTTTTAATGGGTCAAAAAATCTGGCTAGATTCAGATAAATTAAAAGCTGATGATAAAATCCGCGAAATCTTAAAACACGGAACTTTGTCTATGGGGTACATCGGTTTAGCCGAAACGCTCACTTGTTTAACTGGTTCACATCATGGAGCGAGCATGGATTCACAAAAACTAGGATTACGGATTATCGGAAGAATGCGTGCACGATTAGATGAAGAAAGTGCAAAAACTGGTCTAAACTTCTCGCTACTTGCAACACCAGCTGAAGGGCTTTCGGGGCGTTTTGTTAGAATTGACCGCAAAAAATTCGGTCAAATCAAGAATGTTACTGACCGTGAGTATTATACTAATTCATACCATGTTCCAGTATATTATGATATAACGGCGTATGATAAAATCAACGTTGAGGCACCTTACCATGCGTTATCTAACGCAGGGCATATTAGCTATGTTGAAATGGACGGTGACCCTTCTCAAAACCTTGAAGCGTTTGAGAAAATCATACGACATATGAAAAATTCGGGGATTGGATACGGCGCGATTAATCACCCTGTTGACCATGACCCTATGTGTAGCTATACTGGTGTAATCGATGATGTGTGCCCAGGTTGCGGTCGCAGCGATGAAGATAGTTCGATTAAGTTTGAACGCATTCGTAGAATCACTGGATATTTGGCTGGAACTGTCGACCGGTTTAACGATGCTAAACGAATTGAGGTTTCCGATAGAGTTAAGCATAATTTGCGTGATTTATAAGAATCACTCAGGGCTGATTTGGTTTTTAGAGACATCCTATTTATTTAATGAGGTCTAATGTATGGTTTGTTTTAGTGAAATTGCACAAATATTTTCAACAAAAAGCATACAATTTTGACGAATTTGTCTAAAAATTGAAATATGTGTTGACAATTCCGCTATTTTGTAGTATAATTATGATAGTGTTAATAATACAATAGCTAATTAGATAGAAGACGACTGTTGATTTTGAGGGGGGCTAAGAGAATGAAAAAATTAAAAAAGAAATTCTCAAAAGGAGATACTTACACAAAAATAAAGATGGTATTGCTCCCGTCATATATGGCATTGGCTATGATTATACTTTTGGTTTCGATTATTGCTTTAGCTGTGATTCCGGCACATACTGCGTCGCTTGCCGAGGGACGAAGTAGGGAAGAGCTTGTTGATGCAATACAGGGTTTGCAACAAAGAGCTATTGATGGAGCTATTGAGGCCACAGTAAGCGAAAATGAAGAATACGGAATTTCACCAGCTGAAATTCGTGAACATACCGAGAAGAAAGTTGATATTTACATTGATAGCTTAACAAGTCGCTCGAGCGGAATGGCTATAGCGTTTGGTGTTTTGGTTTCAGTTATAGCGATTGTGTTGACTGTGATTATTATAAAGTTCGCTACAAAAACTTTACAAGAGGGGCTTTCAAAGCCATTGTTTAGTTTAGTTTATGACATAAAAAAGGCTAACGAAGGTCTTGAGGAAATAGGCATTCAAGCACTCACTGACACTCAAGACGAAGCTACAATTATTCAAAGTGTTTACTTTAATGTCATAAAGCAACTTAAAAACCATATGGATGATGTTTCTAAACTTTCAGGGCTTACTGAAAAGTTTGAAAATTCTGCTAACTTTGATGCACTTACTGGAGTTTATAATCGCCGTCGTTTCTTTGAATTAGTTCAAAAACACGCAGTTCTTGCAGCGAAAAAGAATGAGGCGACGTACGTAATTATGTTAGACCTCGATAAGTTCAAGAATGTTAATGACACTTACGGTCATGCTGCTGGTGATGAAGTTTTGCGTGCAATCGCAACTCGTGTAAAAACAACTGTTCGCCCTTATGACCTTTTCGGACGATACGGCGGTGAAGAATTTGTCATGTTTATATCAGCAAACGATGCTGATATCGCAATCAGTTTCGCCGAACGTATTCGTGTGATTATTCAAGAGGAACCCGTCCACTTTGAAGACAAAGTAATCCCGATTACTTCGTCTTTTGGAATAGCACAAGCAGCCCCTGATGTAACTTTTGAAGAGGCTTTGAAGTTCGCTGATGAGGCACTATACAAAGCAAAAGAAAATGGGCGTAATCGAGTGGAATTTTACAATTCAAAAAAATAAAGTCAAATAACCAAGAGCCTGTTCAGTATCTCTGAATAAGTGAATTTATGAAATGAATTTTTCGTCAGACAAGGCAAAATTTTGCGTAATGCTTTGTGCCTTGTGGAAAATTTTAACGAAGTATGGCGGAAAATTAGTCATAAAATCGCTATGAGCGGATAGTGAACAGGCTCTAACAAAAAATGGAGGAAAAATCATGGCATTAACATATGAAAAAGTGTTTGAAGATGTAAAAAAATCTCTAATGAAAGCAGACACAACCGTTTTGGAAAAAGATTTTGCAATTCAATGTAATATCCAAGATGAAGCGGCAGGTGCGTTTTACGTGGCTTTTAAAGAAGGGGTGTTAAGTGTTGAACCTTATGATTATAAAGATTGTGATGCACAACTCACCGCAAATGGAGATACTTTTATGAAGATGTTCTCAAAAAAACTGAGCGGACTGGAAGCACACGACAAAGGTCTTTTAGGTTTTGAAGGCGATTTAGAAGCTGTACTCGCACTCGGTGGATTAGAGCCTAAAAAAACTGCGACCGCTTCTAAGAAAAAAGGCGTTTCTAAAAACAAATAAAAATAAGCAAGCCGTGATTTTTAGTCACGGCTTGCTTTGGATTTAATCGTCGTATCACGGATGGTGTCGCAACTTATACAGTATAAAAACTACCAATGTTCGGTAACACCGCAGAGCAAAGCTCTCGAAGAGCAGGCTTTGCCTGCTTGACAGACTCGCCCGCCCCCTCACGCTTCACTCGCGTGAACCGAAGCAGTGAGCGTCGGGGATTACACCCGAACTTTCAATAAGAAATACCAGTGCTAACTAAAGCGATGATTGATACTTACTTCTGATTTGGCTGATTTGTTGTGCACCAGCTTGTTGTTGCGGATACCAACCGTTTTGTTGCATTGCAGTGAAGATGTTATGCTGCATTTCAATTGTGTCTGAATGATTGCACTTAAATTGGCGACGTAGAGGTTCAGTTGAAGCCTCTTGCGTTGCTGTGTGGTACAACCCATTGAGGGTCTTAGAAGTCATTAGCAGGTCTTCCATATATTCTTTATCAGTCATTTGTTTTGCTTGCATTATTATACGTTCCTTTCTTTCTTTGGCTTGCAGTCGAGATAACCCCCACTCAAAACGAACAAAGTCCGTCTTGGTATATTTGAGAGAATACTCTTGTTTAGCTGTTTGTCGTCGAGCTTCGGGGAAGCAAAGCTCCCCCTTGAGCTCTTGTTTAGCTGTTTGTCGTCGAGCTTCGGGGAAGCAAAGC
>WRGW01000058.1 GCA_009786985.1 Oscillospiraceae bacterium | reverse complement strand
GTAGCAGATGTAGTCGTAGCTGATGTAGTTGTAGCTGATGTAGTTGTAGCAGATGTAGTCGTAGCTGATGTAGTTGTAGCTGATGTAGTTGTAGCTGCTGACGTAGTTGTAGCAGATGTAGTTGTAGCTGATGTAGTTGTAGCTGATGTAGTCGTAGCAGATGTAGTTGTAGCTGATGTAGTTGTAGCTGATGTAGTCGTAGCAGATGTAGTTGTAGCTGATGTAGTCGTAGCTGATGTAGTCGTAGCTGATGTAGTCGTAGCTGATGTAGTCGTAGCAGATGTTTCAGGAGGAGTGGTTACGCTATTTTCTAAACCCGAATTTGGAGGACTTAAATTCACATTACTAGGACCTGGATAACCTATTATAGACGAGTCAGACGCTGATGAACCAGCACCGCTACCACCGATTGCATGACCGCCTTCAGCACCACCGTTAGCAGTAATATTACCGCCATATAATCGAATCGTCCCAGACGGACTCCCCCATCCGCCACCGCCGCCGATTCCAGCAGAACTTCTAGCACCAGTTGCAGTGACGTTTCCGCCATTGATTGTGATGTTTCCACCAGAGGCACTACAACCACCACCGATTCCAGCACCGCCATGGCTACTAGAACTTCCAGCACCACCAGTTGCAACAACCACACCACCATTGATTGTGATGTTTCCGCCATTAGCATTATAACCGCCGCCGACTCCAGCACCTCTTTCACCACCATTTGCGGTGACGTTTCCGCTGTTAATCACAATCGTACCACCAATACCGCCATTAGAACCGCCAATACCAGCGCCTCCAGCACCACCAGTTGCAGTAATATTTCCGCCATTAATCACAATTGTCCCAGCGTGAGTTTGCCACGTTCCGCTACTACCGATTCCAGCCGAATTAGCTCCACCAACAGCGGTGAGACTATTGTCGTTTCCGCGTGCGTGAATAGTAAGGCTGTTTGGTGCGTTCACAACAATACCGAACGGAGCATCAAGATGTGCCCCTTCTTCTAAAATCAGATTAACTGCCCCAGTAATCACCAAAGGAGCAGAAAGACTGACTGTGCCGTCAACACGAAACCAGTCATTAACACTCTCTGCAAGAGTTGTGGAAGTGTCATCAATCAGGCTCACATCAATACAATCATAGTCTGGCAACAAAACGCCACCAACTCGAATACTTCCAAAAACATCAGAAAACCCGAACATAGCAAATATAAACGCAAAAATCAAAAGAACCGCAACAATTCTATGAAAATTAACCCATCTAATATTATTAATTCGATTTAATAAGCTATTCGTTTTCATTATGTAACACTCTCCCTTGCGATTAATAGACCTCTTGCACTCCTCACGGTTTTCGCACACGAACTAACGCAGAGCATCAGGGTATTATAGTCGAAATTTTTATAAACTTCCGTAACGCTCATAAATATTGTTGTTATATTATATCAAACTTAGATGGATTTGTCAAGTGCTTTTGTGCAAATTAACCAAAAACGCTTAATCTTTGTAGAAATCATACAAAGATTAAGCGTTTGCTTTGTATACTTTTACAGTCTAGACTCTTACATTTTGGTTTGACTATTGTCGATTGCCAAACAACATTCATAATTTTTTTCAGCGAAATCGCAGTTTAGGACATTAAACCAATCGTCGATATAACTCGCACGGTCGTTATAATGCTTGAGGTAGTATGCGTGTTCCCACAAATCGAGGCAGATGATTGGGCAATATCCCTGTGCAATCGGCGTATCTTGATTTGAGGTTTCCATGATTTTTAGCTGACCACGCCGATTAGCCACCAACCACAGATAACCAGAACCGAAAACTTGAATGGCAGAAGCCTTAAACTGCTTTTTGAACTCGTCAAACCCTCCGAAAACGCATTCGATTTTACGAGCAAGTGAACCTTCAGGTTCACAGATATGAGCAGACTTGTTAGCCTCATCATTAGGGCACATTCCTGAAAAGTAATAGATGTGGTTATACACCCCTCCGCCGTTATTACGTACAGCCTCCCGAATTTTCAATGGGAGCGAGTGTAGGCTACAGAGAAGCCGTTCAAGTGTCCATCCGTGGAGTTCAGGATACGGTTTGAGAGTAGCATTCAAATTATCGGTATAGGTTTTGAGATGCCTATCATGGTGCAACTCCATCGTAAGTGCATCGATGTTAGGTTCAAGTGCATAAAACGCATATGGGAGCTTAAACAACTCAAACTCATACGTCATACAGTTTTTTTTAAGACGGTTAGAGTTCGCAGTGTTCATAGATTTTGTAACTTTATGTTGTTGATTATGATTCATGATTATATCCCTCGTTAAATTTAATAGTATAAATGGTCTTACCTACTAATACTATGATAATTTAACGCAAAATATAACCGCATTTTATGTCAGTGATGTAGATGTAGAGAGGTTAAACGCCCGAACCAATCATCAACTGCAAAAATCACTCATCACCTAGTTCAGAAATCAGGCTGACAAAACTTTCAATATCGTCAAACTCGCGATAAACAGACGCAAATCGTACGTATGCCACGTGGTCAATGTTTTTGAGGTGGCGTAAAACCATCTCGCCAATTTTGTTTGAAGAAACTTCTTTTTGCAGGCTATTTTTGAACCCAGTTTGAATAGTTTCTACCATATGTTCAATAGTTCTTAGTTTGACCGGGCGTTTTACGGTTGCACGATAAATTCTATCGGTTAGTTTTTGCGAGTCAAACGGTTCAAGTCCACCATCTTTTTTTGTCACCATAATCGGAATATCTTCGATTATTTCGTAAGTTGTAAATCGCCCTCCACATTTAAGACACTCTCTCCTACGCCTGATTTTTATGTCAGCAGGACGCGAATCAACGACTTTGCTATCATTAAAACTACATTCAGGACAAATCATAAATTAAACTCTCACTTTCAAAGCCTGCCTTTCGGGGGATACTCTTGTTTGCTATTATATCATAAAATCTACAAAAAATCAAGTGTTTTACAACAAATTTTGCAGAATTTCTACAGAATCCGACAAATCTTTATATTCATTATAGTTATCACGGTATAATTCGACGACTGCACCGCCATTAAAACCAACCTCTCCCAACTTAGAAAACAGCCCTCTAAAATCGAACTCACCTCTACCGATTAACATACAATCATCAGTGGGGTTAGCATCACTCAAATGTAGATGAATCACCGAATTACCGAGAGTATCAAGCATTTCAAAAGGAGAGTTTCCCGAACGGCGTGCCTGTTTTAAATCAAGCACAAATTTTGCTTTGTCGCCGAGTTGTTCTTTAAGGTAAGACAAAAACGAAAGTTCACCGCTTTTACAATAGCTGACATTTTCTTGAGCGACTGTTATACCAAATTCTCGCCCAGCATCGACAAGCATCGACAGGCGTTCGACATATCGTTCTCTTGAGCAGTTAGCACTCGAAATTGCACCATGGATTACAAAGATTTTAGCCCCAACCAACGCCATTTTTTCAAAATAGCGTTTGTACAATTCCATAAGCTCAGTCACACGACGGTCATATGATGAAAACAAAAAAAGCGTTTCCATAGGAGATGAAAACGGATGCAAGGCTAAAATGTTCAATCCATAATCTTTCACTGTGTTTTGGACAGAGGTAAAAATCTCCCCCGAAAGCTCCGAAGTGCTATTGAGGAAGATTTCTACGTTTTTGACACCCAGCTTAGCCATAGTAAGCAGAGCTTTTTCGGTGTGAAGTGGATAAAGAGAAGCGGTCGCGACACCGATTTTTATAAAGGTATTTGCGTTATTAGATTTCACTTTTTGCGATTCTGCCACGCTGTCCACATAGGACCTGAGATAAAGAGCGATGTCACAAATCCGAACATAAGCCCTATTAGTAGAGGGAATGCAAACGTAAGCATTGAGCCTATTCCGGTAACAAGCGCCACAACACAAATCGTAAGCATCGCAACGCAAGTAGTAATCGTGGTATTCAAAGAACGTGTGAATGATTGTTTGACACTCAGATTAACAAGCTCAGCATATCCCTTTTTGTTACCATGAAGTGTGCGATTTTCACGAATCCTGTCAAACACCACAAGCGTGTCGTTGATGGAGTAGCATAACACCGCTAAAATTACGGCGATAAAGTTAGCGTCAATCGGGAATCTAAAGAATACAAATACCGAATACACTACTACTACGTTAATTGATAGAGCCAAAATCGTAAACGCACCTGCTGACCAACCACCGATTTTCCTAAATCGTAAAGCCACGTATACCATCAAAACTAAAAACGCAAAGATTACCGCAACAAGGCATTTTAAGAAAAACGTTCTCCCCATTGTAGGGTTTACGTCTTGCGAACCCGCAGTTCTTAAATCGTTTTCAGCGAAAGTTTCGGCTAAACTCTGGCTGATTTCACGCTGAACTTCGGCGGTTAAACCCTCACGTGATGCAAACTCAATTGTTACGTTATCAAGTTCAGAACCAAACGCAGTTCCAAAACGTACGTTTACCGTACCTACGTCGTGTTCTTCAACAGCTTCTTGAACCGCATCAGTGTCAAGTTCGCCCTCAAACGTATAACTAAGGATTGTTCCGCCACGGAACTCAATTGCTACTTGAATGCCAATTACAAATGTCAACACAATCGACACCGCAGCGATTATAATTGGTGCAACCAAGAATTTCTTGCGATTACTGACAGCATCATACGCTGGTTTGTCTTTAGATTCTAATTCTGCTTTATGAGTATCGTTTTTATAGCCACCATAAAGCGAAACTTTTCTTAACGACTTATACTTAATCAGCGAATAAGTCATGACTCGTGCAAAGAATACACCGAACAAGAAGTTTAGGATTACGCCGAGCAAAAGCGTATATCCAAAAGCATAAATCGCACCAGCTGCTGACGGCCCGAACCAACGGAACACAAGGCTAAGCATGGTCGCCGAAAAGCTATTAGGCGTTCCAAAAGCACCCATAAGAATAAACGCAACAATCGCCATAGTCATATTACCATCAAAAATTGCTGCAAACGCACGTTTATAGCCCGACTGTACAGCTCCGTCAAGGGTTTTGCCTGAACGCAGTTCTTCTTTAATACGTTCGGCAGTAATTACATTAGCATCAACCCCCATACCAACTGACAGAATTATACCTGCAATCCCCGGAATCGTAAGCGTAAAACTCTCGAACACGCCGACAAACCCAGAAATCACCGCTAACGCACCAAATAGCTGACCAGTAAGCCCAATCGCCGCAACCATACCAAGAATTTTGTAGCGAATAATCATAAACGCACACATGATTATAAACGCAATTATACCAGCGATTGCCATGGCATCTCTTGCACCCATACCCATTGTCGGGTCGATTACACTAAAGCTGTCAGTTTCGAGTGCAAACGGCAAAGCACCACCATTGATTCGTTCAGCTAACGCAACCGCACTATCACGGTCAAAATTACCAGTAATCGTGGCATTTCCGCCAGTAATCGGCTCATTTACATTTGGGCTACTAATCATGTAATTGTCCATCCAAATGGAAATTACATTTTGACCTGCAAGCCTCCTAGTCGCATCTGCAAACGCTTCTCTACCAGATTCATTTAATTCAAGCGATACACCATGTTCATTTTGTTGAGTGTCGTAAAAAGGAGAGGCTCTCCGAACATCAGCACCTACCAAAACTATGTTGTTATGATTCGCCATAAACTCTTCAATGCTTTCGCCAGCCGCTGGTGCACCTTCACGGAAAGTCAGCATAGCTGTCTCGCCGAGTTCATTTACCGCAGATTCAGGGTCAAACGTTTCATCGCCAGCTTGCCACGGAAAACGAACGATAATCCGCTTACTCACGTGGTCTGTATACACCTCATAATCGGTGATATTGCGTGCCATCATCCTCGTTTCAATAACGGAACGTGCAGCATCAATCATCTCAGGGGTGACTTCGCCATCATAATCGGCAGGGGGGGTGAAAGTAACGTCAACCCCTCCACGAATGTCGATTCCCCAGCGAATATCTCCTACACCACTAATCCAAATATTACGATTATCGCCATTATACGTTGCAATTCCAAAAGTAGTAAGCCACGCAAATACGAGGATTAAACCAGTGATTATAAAAAAAGTCGGTTTCTTAGCGTTTTTCAATTGTTTTTACCTTCCTTCTAACTCCAA
Source organism: Oscillospiraceae bacterium (assembly GCA_009786985.1). Taxonomy (GTDB): domain Bacteria; phylum Bacillota; class Clostridia; order Oscillospirales; family Ruminococcaceae; genus Ruminiclostridium_E. Next base: position 5,454 of record WRGW01000058.1, on the reverse strand, counting down.
TTTGTCACAACCGATTCTATCATAACACATTTGAGAAGATATGTCAATAGTTTTGAAAAAATAGTTTTGAAAAAAATATAGTCGATTAACTTTTGAGTAAGTTAATCGACTATAGCGTAATGTTAAGTGGAACTTCTATATATCTGGAAACGAATGGACTTGAACCATCGACCCCCCGCATGTCAAGCGGGTACTCTAACCAGCTGAGCTACGCTTCCCTCTAATGGGGGTAAACCCCCATGCCCCCTCGGTCTGCGGTGGCAGAGCCACTGACACCGCAACTCTCGTTTTGCCCGTTTGAAGTGGGGTATCTCGACGAGAGCAAAGTTCTTCAAGCTAATCCCTACGAGACGGCAGAGCCGCCTCTACGGGACGCGCTCTCGTTTTGTCAATTATCGTCAGGAAATTCAATCACATACAAATCTACATTACGTCTGCCCCATCTGAATGCGTGAGCACGCGTTTCGAGGGAGGTGAAACCTATAAACACGTCAACAATCGCTGGATTTTGCCAGTGGACAAATGGACCTGTGTCTGCGGCAATTGCTGCACCATACACATAATTTCCACAGGTTGTGATGATATATACTAATGAGCCGTAAGGAATAATCAGTGGATTTACTGCAACCGTTCCGATTTCAAGCGGGATTCCAGACGCTGTTCTTGCTGTTTCGCGTGCGGTATACGCAGTTGAACCACCAGTATGTTTTGCGACATAATCGACTGGTCTGCCGTTCTCTAATCGGATTTGAGGGAAATCTTTCTGACTATGCGGAGTCTGGAGTGCTAAACCACTGGTCACTACTTGAGTAACTGGTTGACTTTCAGTACGTGAGAGTACTTCGGAAAACACAACTTCTCCGTTCACGAGCGTTTCGTGCAAGGTGAGTGAAATTTCACCATACTCACCGCCAGTAACAACTTCATCACCGATTGCAATTAAATTGCTATATTCATATACTGTTTCATATGGCAAATACTCAGTCAAAGTGCGAGTTTGTTCGCTGACATCGTTTGAATTCGCAATGCTTCCATCTGGGAGAATAATCAGCATCCCTCCACCAAGTGCGGCAGCAGAATAGCTATTAAATAAGACACCAGTCATCCCCATAATCAATACAAAAGCGAACATTATTGTAACAGCACTTGTAATCACGTGCTTATAGCACATCTGATAACGCTTATGAAATTTTTGACATCTGTGTCTAATTCGTTTGATTTGCATGGCGTGTTCTGAAATTTTATCATACATGAACAACACCTTGTTAATAACATCTTTATTCATGGTAGATATTGTATCACACTCACAAACACTTGTCAAACCAGAAAGTCACATAACTTTTGTACACTTTACACAAACGCACTAACCTCAAAACTTATAAAATCACACCAAAATAGCTCGTTGTTAATTCAAAAACAACGTTATAGTAAAATTTTGGAGAGGCAATCGGACAAGTTTTGTGTAATTTTAACGAAAGTGAACATAGTCAGTTATTGATTGACTTGCTCCCCATTCCGCCCTTAAAAGCAGACAAGATATTATTCTCAAAGCTGTAATTTAAGTTGGATTTTTCACGTTCGCGCTTTAGTGCAAGCGACAGAATCTCATCGAGCAGAGCTGGATATTTCACGCCGACTGGTTCCCATAGGTAGAACGCCAAGCTCCCCGGGATGGTATTGATTTCATTAAAATAGCACTGACCAGACTCTGTGTCGAGCAGGAAATCAATCCTTGCTACTCCGCTACAACCGAGTGTTCTAAAAGCTCTCACCGCCATTGCTTGAATGTTTTCTTTTAGTTCGGGCGAAATATCGGCAGGGATTTTGCGTTTAAGGCTCGCCATACCAGAACCTTTACTCCCAATGCCAGTTCCGCCAGATTTGTCACCGCCTTTGCCACCACTGTATTTGTCATCGAAGCCAAGAATACTCTCGTTACCAGAAGAAATTGGTTCTTCGCATTCACTCGCTCTTGCTGAATCTTTATCGCCTATTACTGAGCAATTTATTTCTTTGAGGTTGGTTATAGCTTTTTCGACAAGAAAAGTATCGGCGAACAATAAAGCGTGTTCAATAGCAGAAGTTAGCTGTTTTTCGGTTTTAGCTGCTTTGATTCCGATACTCGAGCCTAAATTTATAGGTTTTACAATCAGAGGAAGTTCGAGTTTACGCAAGATTTCGTCTAAAACACGCTCGCCCTCGCCCACAAACTGCTTGGCAGTGAAGCATAAACAATCAAGCACTGGAACGCCTGCGAATTGTTTTAGTACAGCTTTCTGGAAGGCTTTGTCCATCCCGATTGCTGAAGCAGTAACATCACAACCAGCATACGGGATTCCGTGAGTTTGCAAATATCCCTGTAATGCCCCATCTTCAACATTTGTACCATGAACACAAGGTAAAGCGATATCAATTGTAGCAACTGGTTTCCTGAGTTCGACTTTTTTTGGAGTGATTTCACACAAATCAGCACCACAAAAAGTAACAGCAATACACCCTTTAGATTTTAGCAAATCAGAAATGTTTGAATAATTTTCGATTTTACCCATAATCTCCCCAGTGTAGAATTTATTATCTTTAGAGAGATAAATCGGAACAGCATTATACTTGTCACGATTGATTGCGGCAAAAGCCTGCAACCCTGTGATAATTGAAACTTCATGCTCTGTAGATTTTCCACCAAAAATCACCGCTACTGTTGGTTTCATAGATTGATTCTCACTTTCGTATATAAGATTTATCTCGGGGTTTGGGGACCTCGTCGAGATACCCCACTCCAAGACGGCAAAGCCGTCTTTGCGGGGGCATACTCTTGTTTGGCAAGACGAGAGCGGAGGTGTCAGTGGCGTGCCCAGTCGAGTGGGCAAAGCCCACCCTTGATGGGCTTCTGCCACTGAGCAGTCCGCTTGAAGTCTCGCCGTCGAGATACCCCACTCCAAGACGGCAAAGCCGTCTTTGCGGGGGCATACTCTTGTTTGGCTCCCTCATTAGTAGTTATCAGGTAAATCGTTTTCAAGTAAGATGACTTTTTTCTTATCGCCAGAATCAAGTTCAGTCGCGTATTTCATGCCATCATTAACATCGTTGTAGACTTTTATTTTAGTCTTGTCAAATCCAGCTTCTAAAAGCCCTTCAAGAATCGGTATAGCTTGTTTTTCTCCGATTAGTACGACATAATCACAACAATCAGCAGCGTCAACCCCAAATTGGCGATTTAATTCGTATGTTTTCTCTCTAAGCTCTACCATACCAGGGGTAATCAAAATTTTGAGAGCCGTTTCGCCACCAAGCAATTTTAGAGTTTCGAGTGCCGCTTTAGCCCCAACTGGGTTGGAATTAAAGGTGTCATCAATAATCGTGAGCCCGTCTTTTTTAATTAGTTCCAGCCTATGTGGCGCACACTCAAGGCGTTTGACTGGTAGGGCAAGCTCTTCAAGCGAAATCCCCATCGAGTGTGCAATCGCAATGGCACCAATGATATTTTGAACGTTGTGTTTACCGATTAGTGGAGTGATAAACTCTCTATTTTCGCCTTTTGCGATTATAGTAAACATAGTTCCATCTTCGGTGACACTGATGTTTGTTGCTTTATATTCAGCTTCAGTGTCTGGCTCGACCCCGTAACGGATTATGGCTTTGTCTGAATCTAACTTTTTTGCACGTTCAGAGATAAATCCATTGTCGAAATTTAAGAAAAGCATTCCACCATCTTTGCCAGAAACACAGTCAGTAATCGAGAACTTTTCTTCAATAATATTCTCCTGCGTTTTCATAGTTTCAAGGTGTTGAGGCCCGATTGAAGTAATCATAGTATGCTTAGGTTTAGCAATTTTACAGAGTTCGGCAATATCACCAGCCCACATCATGCCCATCTCACAAACAAAGTACTCATGAGTTGGTTTGAGTTCGTTACGAATAGTTTTAACTACACCGAGGGTTGTGTTATAACTCTCTGGTGTCATAAGCGTTTCATATTTCGCCGAAAGCAACTTATGGAGATAATACTTAGTCGAGGTTTTGCCATAACTGCCCGTAATCCCGATTGTTATTAGATTTGGCATAGAGTCAATAATCCTCTTAGCTTCTTTAATATATCGATTATTATTGGCTTTCTCGAACGGCGAGTTAATAGCATTTACGATAATCGGGAAAAGCGGCGACATTATAACAAGCCCAGCCAAGTTCCGAAAATCAGAGAAGCAGACGATTACAAACACTAGTGCGGCGTAAATAATCGCCATAGTCACGCACATTCGGATTACGCGGTGGGTGTAGACAAGCGGTTTTTTTGCCTTCTTGCCCGAGTTCTTAACTCCTCCAAAATACACCCGAAACAAATTTCGTCTAAGCCATTTTAGGTGAATGTCAGCTTTGTACGAATTAAGCTGAAACATATGCATAGAATCCAGGAATACAAACAAGCTAAACAGCGTTACTAAAATAGCTGTAAGATATACTATCATTGATTAAGTTCCTTTCTGGTTTTTAATTTCGCAATAGAGTCTATATATACGAATCAAGAATTTGCATAAACAACCTTGATTGTTCTAAAAAAGCGTAGTGCCCAGCGTTCTTGATTACCGCGAGCCCTGCATTCGGCATGAGCCTTTCCATCAACTTGCCGTCTGATAGTGGAGTGGAATCGTCATTCTCGCCCCAAATGAGTAACGTTTCGTGGGGAACTTTGGGGAGAAGCTTTGTCAAATCCTCATTCACGATTTTGACTAGACACTGTCGCATAACTGGTGTAGCGTTGCGATAGTCTTCCGAGCCGTATTTTTGCCTCATCCGCTCAAGTGCTTTTGGAAACGGTTTTAGTAGAGCTTTCTTGAGCTTGAATAACCGAATCTTAGCTTTACGGGTTGTCGATAATTTTGGGCGAATTCCAGCCGCACCAGTGAAAACTACTTTTTGAGGCGATAATCCGTTTTCGACCTCACCCGATAACAGTTTTAGTGCAATTCTGCAACCAAGGCTGTGGCATAACAGAACATCTGGTGAAATGTCATTAGTTTTGCAATAATAGGCGACATATTCGGCGTATTCGGATACCCCCCACGGTTCTGGTGGTTCTGGTGTTTTCCCAAACCCCGGTAGTTCTGGTAGAATAACACGATAGCGTGAGCATAATTTTTCGTTTTTAGCGATGATGGCGTAAACCGACTCATCACACCCCCACCCATGTAGAATTAGTAAAGTTTTCTGCATATGTTCTGACCTCTCAATAACTTATTATACATTATTATTCATAAAAAATCAAGTTATTATTGACTTTTAGTCAATAATATGTTATACTTGTGTTTATGGGCGTTAAATTAGAGTTATGAGGTATAGCTCATTTTCGCCTTAACCCCAGCAGGACAAGGTGGCTTTGCCAACGCAGTCCGAGGGGGTTTGGGGGGTCACCCCTAGGCTTCAGTAGGACAAGGTGGCTTTGCCAACGCAGTCCGAGGG
>WRGW01000057.1 GCA_009786985.1 Oscillospiraceae bacterium | reverse complement strand
TTGGTTTTTGATTAAATATCTACGGATATTCGCACAAAGCCCATGAGAGCAGGCTTTGCCTGCTTGATAGGGCAAAACCGCCTTGTCTGACGAAAAATATCTTCGTAAATTCTTTGCCCATTTTCAATTCAACCGACTATAATCGACCATATTTGCTAACATTAAATCAAAACATTGGACAGCTGCACCAGATGCACCTTTTCCAAGGTTATCGAATTGTGCAGTAAGCAAAATCCGCTCATTGCTTTCATCAGCGAATACGTACAAGACCATATCATCAGTATCAGCGAGAGTGTTTCCAGCCAAGAAAGTCATCCCCTCACCATCTTTAAATCTGACATGGCTGTTCGTTTGTAGATTGTAGTGCTCACGATAAATCGCTTTGATTTCATCAGCGGATGCTTTCATGTTAGCAAGTCCGAAGAGCGGGACGCTTACAAAAGAGCCACTGTAATAATCATCAATCATTGGAGTGAACATTGGGGCTTTTTCTAATTCACAAGTTATCTGCATTTCAGGTTGATGTTTATGAACCATTCCGAGTGCGTATAACCTTGAACTCGTTAATTCGGGATTGCGCGACGGATTTTGATATTCTTCGATAAACGCTTTACCAGCACCGCTATATCCGCTCACTCCGTAACAAAATAATGATGAATCTTTAGGCAAAATCCCACATTGTACTAAAGGATAGACTAACGCAATAAATCCACTCGCATAGCAACCAGGGTTCGCAACACGTTTTGATTTGGAGATTTTGTTTGCACGTTCAGTTGACAACTCAGGGAAACCATAATCCCACGCTGAATTAGTTCGGTGAGCGGTAGAAGCATCGATAATTCGAGTGCGAGTATTACCAGTATTTTCGATTAGTGAAACTGATTGTTTTGCAATGTCATCTGGCAAGCAGAGAAAAACAAAATCCGCTTCATTCAAGAATTTTGCACGCTCATCTGCGTTTTCGCTAAGCTCTGGTGCGATTTTTAGGAGTTCAATATCGGTGCGGTTTTCTAACCGCTGGTGAATTTGTAAGCCTACTGTTCCAGACTCACCATCTATAAAAACTTTAGGTTTCATTTTTAATTTCCCCTTTGGTATAACGTTTATTGCGATTGGCAACACAGTTATCCAAGCAAATCGCTTCATAAATGTCATCACTGAATAAGTTTGAACGTTTTTGATACTCTTCAAGTGGCAGGTTTTCAAGGTCTAAATCTTTTTGGATGCAATACCCCACAATTTCGCCTACAACTTTGTATGCGTCACGGAACGCCATTCCTTTTTTGACGAGGTAGTCGGCACAGTCAGTCGCATTGATAAAACCTTTAGTTGCTGCCGTTCTCATTTTGTCAGAATTAACTTTGAGAGTTTCGAGCATTGGAATAAACATTTCGAGGCAGGTTTTAGTGGTGTCTACCGCATCGAAGATAGCTTCTTTATCTTCTTGCATATCTTTGTTGTAAGCGAGAGGTAGACCTTTCATCATTACAAAAAGCGTCTGTAAATCAGCGAATACTCGTGATGATTTGCCACGGATTAGTTCAGCAATATCAGGGTTTTTCTTTTGTGGCATAATGCTTGAACCAGTTGAATATTCATCATCAAGTTCGATGAATCTAAATTCCCATGAACACCACAAGATGATTTCTTCACAAAAGCGTGAGAGGTGCATCATCACAAGTGATAGACCGCTTGTGATTTCGATTGCAAAATCTCTATCTGAAACGCCGTCGAGTGTATTCTTACAAAGTCTATAAAATCCGAGTTCTTCGGCTGACATCTTACGGTCAATTTCGTAAGTAGTTCCCGCTAATGCTCCACACCCGAGCGGGCATTCCGCCATACGTTCAGCTGCATCGCTTAATCTGAAATAATCACGCCAAAACATCTCGTAATACGCCATTAAATGTTTAGAAAAGGTGACTGGTTGCGCTCTTTGAAGATGTGTATACCCCGGCATAATCGTCTTTTCATGTTTTTTAGAAAGTGCCGAAAGTGTTTTCATGAGCGTTTCTAGTAATTTTCTGATTGCTGTGATTTCTTTACGTAAATATATACGTAAATCAGTAGCAACTTGGTCGTTACGTGAACGTGCAGTGTGGAGTTTTTTTCCGGTTTCACCAATTCGTGCTGTTAGCTCGGCTTCGATGAAACTATGAATGTCTTCAGCCATATCTTGGCTTGCACCAGAAACGAATGTGAGTTTTCCACTTTCGATGTCCAAAAGAATACCGTTAAGTCCAGCAATAATCGACTCAGATTCATCAATTGTGATTATTTCACACGCACCGAGCATTTTTGCGTGCGCTATGCTTACCTGTATGTCTTCGTTATATAGTCGCCAATCAAATGGTAACGATGAATTAAAATCGTTCACTGCTGGATTTATTCCTTTTGAAAATCTTCCTGATTCCCAAAGCTTGCTGTTATTGTTGTTATTCATGACATTTTTTCTCCACATTTTTTTTCGATTGTTATTGAAGTTTTTGAAGCTCCAAAATTATTTTTTTCCCAAAATGTATTTGCGTTGGGGTTATCGTTTAGAACAAAAGTTTTTATACAAGTGAGTCCTTCTGATTTTAGTGATGCTACAACTTTATTGACTAATTCAGTACCGATTCCGCGTTTGCGAAATTGGTCGGCCACTGCCACACGGTAGATGAACCCAGTTCTGCCGTCATGACCGCCGAGTGCCGTTCCGACTACAACACCATTACCAGAATCTACTGCTACAAAGCTGAACTCAGGGTTGCGGTTCAGAAATTTTTCGATACGTTCTTTCGTATTCAAAATAGTACATTTTGGGCAATGGCAGACACCTTCGGCGGTCTGCCAGAGAGCATTGGCGAATTGATAGTCATCGATTGTGAACTCACGGATTATTATATTGCTCAAAACAACCTCACTTTTGCCTATTTTTGATTCCACTTAGCTTCAAGCATTGCCTTGGTTTTGATTGGCAATCCAAACAGATTTATGAAACCTTCAGCATCTTTTTGATTATATGCATCATTTTGTGCATACGCCGTTTCGCCGAAAGAAGCGATATCTTCATCATATAAAGAATACGGTGATTTTACACCTGCATTGATAATATTACCTTTGTAAAGTTTTAACTTGACTTTGCCAGTCATCGTTTCTTGTGTTTTATCGCAAAAAGCATCCATAGCCTCTCTCAAAGGGGTGTACCACTGTCCGTTATAAACAAGTTCGGCGTATTTTAGTGCGAGAACTGACTTGTAATGAGTGGTCTCACGGTCGAGGCAAAGTGTTTCTAATACCTCATGTGCGGAGTATAGAATCGTTCCACCAGGGGTTTCGTATACTCCACGTGATTTCATTCCAACGAGTCTATTTTCTACCACGTCGAATAATCCAATACCATTTGCACCACCAATTTTGTTTAATGTTTTGATTAGCTCAACCCCCCCCATTTGTTTGCCGTCTAATGAAGTTGGTATACCTTTTTCAAAACCGATTGTAACATAGGTCGGAGAATCAGGTGCTTGTTCCGGTGAAACGCCGAGTTCTAAGAATCCATCTTTGTTATATTGCGGTTCGTTTTCAGGGTCTTCAAGGTCTAATCCCTCGTGCGACAAATGCCAAAGGTTCATGTCTTTAGAGTAGTTAGTTTCACGGTTGATGGTTAATGGTAGATTACGAGCTTCTGCATATTCAATCGCTTGTTCTCTACTTTTGATGTCCCAAATCCTCCATGGTGCTATGATTTCGAGTTCAGGTGCTAATGCTTTAATTGTAAGCTCAAACCGAACTTGGTCATTACCTTTGCCAGTGCAACCGTGACAGATTGCAAAAGCACCTTCTTTTTTTGCGATTTCTACAAGTCGTTTTGCGATGACTGGGCGTGCGAACGAAGTTCCTAGTAAATATCCCTCATATTTAGCCCCCATTTTCAGAGTCGGGAAAATAAAATCATTCACGAACTCTTCTTGAATATCTTCTATATATAACTTATCCGCACCAGTTTTTTTTGCACGTTCTTCTAAACCAGAAAGCTCAGCGTCTTGACCGACGTTTCCAGCCATGCAGATTACCTGACATTCGTTATAATTTTCTTTGAGCCATGGTATAATAATTGATGTATCAAGCCCGCCTGAGTATGCTAATACGATTTTTTTATGATTGTTCGCCATTATTTAATATACCTCATTTTATTTGATTTACAAAACATAAATTTTATTATAGACTTTATTTTGTCGTTTGTCAAGCGTTTTTATTCGATTTTTTTGCATATCCGCCGAATAAACGCATAAAAACATAAAATACTTTGATTCACTTCTTCTCTTCAGGAAATAATAATTTTTTTGCTGAAATGCTTGACTTTTGACTAATTATGTGATATACTCAAGAAATAGTGTGTAGAATTCCAACTTACGTGGGAAATCTACTAAAATAAGTGTAATATGTAGAGGTATGATAATGTTATATCATAATTTTTTAACTAACACTGACAAGCGAATTCATAAATGGATACATTATTTTCCGGTTTACGAAAAACATTTCAAAAAATTTGTTAATGAGTCGATTGTTTTTTGGGAAATCGGTGTTTTTAAAGGCGGTTCTTTACAAATGTGGAAACGGTATTTTGGTCCATTTGTAAAAATCATCGGTATCGACATAAATCCTGAATGTAAAAAACACGAAGACCATCAAATTCATGTTTGTATTGGTGACCAGTCTGACCATAAATTTTTGCAAAGCGTTATTGATGAACACGGTGCACCAGATATAGTCTTAGATGATGGAAGCCATGTTATGGAACACGTGTGTAAAACTTTTGAATTTTTGTACGACAAAGTTAGCAAAAACGGTGTCTATATGGTTGAAGATATGCACACCGCTTATTGGGATGAATACGGTGGTGGAGTTAAACGTGATGGAACATTTATCGAACGTTGTAAAGATTTGATTGATTTATTAAATGTTAGACATTGGGAAGCAAAACAAGATGCCCATAAGAGCGACTCTTTGGGGCATTGCCGTGAAGCAAAACAAGATGTAAAAGGTAATGATGTTTTCGCTAAATCAACTTTTTCTATGTCTTTTTATGATTCGATTGTCGCATTCGATAAGAAAGAATGGCACGCCGATAGTTTAAAATCTCTCATATATCCAAAACTTTATAAAAAGCTGAAAAATAAAACAGTTTTACTGTTCGGTTCGGGTATAATTGGTAAATATGCTAAATCAGCGTTGGAAAAAGAAGGTGTGTGTGTTTCAGCTTTTGTGGATAACGATAAATCAAAACAACATCAAACTATAGATGGGGTTGTGTGTTTGCCACTCGAAGAAGCGATTAACAAAAATCCTGATGCTGTTTTTGTTATAACAATCGGTAATGACGAAATGGCAAAAAACGTTTTTGAGCAGATTAAATCAGTAGGTTTTTCGGACGAAAATCGGATTTTTGATTTTAGTGAGGTCTAAAGTAATGATAACGAATGTGATTTTTTATGGTGTATCTACTTGGGTTAAAAACAATTATGAAGAAATAAATCAAAAATACTCACCCGTTGCTTTTGTAGACGGCAATTTACAAAAACAAGGCACAAAATTGTTTGAAACGCCAATTATTTCTTTAGAACAAGCTTTAGAAAAACATCCAGATGCTTCTTATTATATATCTGTTCAAACTCCTGCTTTTGTCGAACAAATATTTAATATGTTGGTTGAAAAAGGAATTCCTCAAGACAAAATTGCGTACCCTGATGAAATACAGATTAGCAACAGCCTTAAAAAATGCAAAAGTTGTCGCTCAATCGAACATAGTATAATTTGGATGGCTAATACTCTTGTGGAACAAGAGCATGATTGTTTGCAGTTTTGTTGTGGAGTAGAAGGCTATCCTTCGCCTGATATTGCAATTAAAGGTGATGATATACAAACTGCAATTTTACAGTTAGAAAAATTGCGTGAAAACATATTACAAGATATAGATTCGTCTTCTTGTAAATCGTGTCCTAGTTTGACGGAAATGTACTACCCTAAAAAACGAACAGTAACGAGTTTGGGAATTGTTCAAGATGACATATGTAATTTCCAATGTTGTTATTGCGAAAGAACTTCAACAAATACCACTAGTGACCAAAAAGTCGATTCTGCTAAAAGAAGTATTCGTTTTATAGAAAAATTAGAAGAAATCGGTATAATTTCACCAGACCACACCTCTATTCTTATAAGTGGTGCGAGTGAAATTTCAATATCAAAGAGTAGGGATATTATGTTAGATGCAATTAAACATTATCCTGTAATTCTTCCAACAAATGCGACTGTATTTAGCGATAAAATAGCTGATTTATCAAAAAACCCTAATAGTAGAATCATCGTGTCTATGGATAGTGGTACAAAACAAACTTTTGCAAAAGTTAAAGGTGTTGATGCTTTTGAAAAAGTTTGTGGAAACCTAAAAAGCTATTTCCATGCTAACGCATCTTTGGTTTTGAAATATATCGTTTTACCGGGAGTCAATGATAACATGAAAGACGTTGACGGTTTTCTGGACATATGTTCAGAGATTGAGGTTCGTCATATAGAAATCGTAAGAAACTTCTGGGGGAAAGAAGAGTTTTCTGAAAATACTATTAGTGTGATTCGCTATATGCTTACGCAATTAAAAGAACGGAATATAAATGTTGATTGCTCTGAATTAAAATTAGGTGCTATCTTAGAGCCAGAACTTGAAGTGGTCACATGATACCTGAATTTACTTTTCCTTTTAACGAAGTTCCGAGCGGCAGTCGTGTAGTGATTTGGGGGGCTGGGGCGTGTGGCAAGTCTTATTATGGACAACTCTGTGGCACGGATTATGCAAAGGTTATACTTTGGGTCGATGTTAATACACGTTCTTCTTTTGTTGTTGCACCCGAAGAAATCAAATCGCTACGTTCTGATGATTATGAATTTGTTGTAATAGCAGTTCAAAGTTCAGAAGTTGCCAAAGATATTTCTGATTTGTTGAAAGGCGAATATGGAGTCGCAGAAAGCAAAATCGTTCACAAACCTTCTTTGTTTATGTCAAACCTATCTTTACAAGATTTTTTGTGTGACGATAGAGAAGGAATAGAAACGGTCAAAAAAGCGATTTTAGATTTTTTTTATGTTGATGTTTTTTATACGTTTTATTTTGATGTTTTATACAAAGAAATTAAAGCAAGCCCTGAAAGCAAAACCCTTGTTATAAATCAGATAAAAAAGTTCATTAAACGTGATGATTTCACGCTCGAAATGAAAATTTTAATTATGTATGTTGGGTTTGAAACTCGTATTTTTTCTGATGAGTTATTGCGGGAATTTGTAAGATTGGTTTCACAAGTTTCTAATAATTCTCCAGTGAAATATTGGTTATTGTTTGATTTGACTTGTTGCTGGTCATGGTGTTTTGCAGTTTATGATGGTTTTTTCGCGGAATTGAAATCATTACGAGAAGATTATGCTAAATCCTTAAACTTGTCATGGAATCCTCCTGATTATGTCAACAAAAACAATCAAAACATATGCGTGATTATGAATTGGATAAAACCGTTTGACGGTAATCCTTTCCCCAATTTGTTTTCGCCGATTTTCAAATTACTGGGCAAAAAATATAATATCCACATAATAGATGTGGCTCCTAATTATCCAGATAGAGGCGGTGGATTTTTAGAAAAGCCAAAATCAAAAATAGTGGAGTTAACCCTAACTAGCGAGGAAAAACATAAATATTATCCTGATATGGAAGTTTATCAAATTCAAAATGCCACGATGAAAGACAGACAGCAAAATGTTCTCGATGTGATTTGCGAAATTAATCCGTTATGTATTTTAGACCTTTCGGATGAGTTTTCTAATGTTTCATACTATTACTATCAGAACTTCCCAACGATTTATTATGCAGGTCGTGCGATGGGGAAAGCAAGTTCGACTTTTTTTCATAAATATATCGTTTCATCGGCAGATGAAATTAAAGTTGAACCACCAATTTTACCCGAACAGGTCATAAAATTACCGCTGTTTTTCGAGTGCATTACACCGTTGCGAAAGTTTGAACGTAGCGAATATGGAATAACCTCCGAAGATGTTGTGGTGGTCACTGTAGGAAGCCGTTTGGAAGACGAAATCTCTAACGAATTACAAGAACAAATGTGTGGATTTTTACGTTCTGACAATAAGGTAAAATGGCTAATTGTCGGTTGTAATAGCTTGGATTTTATGAGCAAGAATCACTCAGACTTAATTGGCGAAAACATAAAATTTATAGAATATGAAAAAGATTTAGCTGGTTTATATAGCGTTTGTGATATTTATCTAAACCCTGAACGAATTGGTGGTGGAACTTCAGTTGCATTAGCACTCCATCATGAGTTAATTGTAGTCTGCACCAAAAGTAGCACGGACGGTGCGAGTTGGATTAAATGGAGCGACTGTGTCGCTTTGGAATCAGAATTAGTTGCTCAAATTAAGAACTATAGTATTCCAACTAATCGTGAATTGTTGGCACGGCGAAAAAAAGAGATGGGGAATAATTTCAAAAAATCTTGCAATCCTGATGAGTTTATCGAAAAGCTGTCTTTGGCTATAGAAAATTTGTCAAATGAATTTGCGTGAGGTCTGGTGATAAATTATGAGTAATAGCGAGAAATATGTAAATGCGGCTAAAGAAGATATATTAGATAAAAAAGAGTGGTACAGTTCAAATTATCGTGAGCATGGTTTTTCGCCAAAAGCTTTGGGCTGGACTAAAGGTAAGCAACAAATGCGGTTTGAGATTCTTACTTCGCAGTATGATTTTAACGACAAATCAGTGTTAGACATTGGTTGCGGATTCGGTGAGTTGAATGAAACACTAAAAAAATATCAAAATTATTCTTACTTTGGTGTTGATTTGATGGAGGAATTTGTAAATGAAGCCAAAAATAGATTAGAAAACGAACATATAAAATTTGAATGTTGTGATTTTTTAAAAAAAGATTTTAGCGAAACAAAATTTGATTATGCAATTTTGTCTGGAACTTGCAACCTAAAATTTACGAGTATTGATAACTATGACTTCGTTGAATCGGTCATGTCTAAAACTTATAGTTTAGTTAATGACGGGTTCGCTTTTGATTTTTTATCAAACAAAGTTGATTATGAATTAGAACACGCATTTCATTTTGACCCTGCACAAATTTTGAGTATGGCATACAAGTATTCAAGAAATGTAGTGTTAAGAAATGATTATATGCCGTTTGAGTTTTCAGTTTTTGTATTCAAAAATGATGACTTTTCAAAAGAAGATACGATATTTAGTAGGTATAAAAAAAATTATCAAGCTGGGAGTTAATTTTGAAACAAGTAGCAGCTTTACAATCAAACTATATTCCGTGGAAAGGTTATTTTGATATAATTCATGATGTAGATTTGTTTGTTTTTTATGATGATGTTCAGTATACACAAAGAGATTGGAGAAATCGCAATAAAATCAAAACAGCTAACGGAGATTTATGGCTAAGTGTTCCAGTTTATAGCCAAAATAAATACAAGCAATTGATTCATGAAATTGTGATTGATAATACGCAAAATTGGCAAAAAAAGCATTTTAATTCGATTAAACAGAGTTATTCTAAAACTCCTTTTTGGAATAAATATAAAGTTTTTTTTGAGTATGTTTATCTCGAAGAGAAGTGGACAAGCCTTTCAGAGCTAAACCAATATTTGATTAAAAGCATTTCGTGTGATTTTTTAGGTTGTAAGACACAATTTGCCGATAGTCGTGACTTTGCTTCTGAAGGCACTAAGCATAAAAAACTTTTGAGTTTGGTTAAAGCAACAAATGCGGATGTTTATTTATCAGGATCTGCCGCTAAAGATTATATAATTGAAAGTGATTATAATAAAGATAGCATAGAAATCATTTGGAAGGATTATTCTGGTTACCCTGAATATTCACAATTACACGGCGAATTTTGCCACAACGTGTCGGTTTTAGACTTGCTCTTTAACACTGGAGATGAAGCACCGTATTACATTTGGGGATGGTGCAACAAATGACAATTCATTTCAATAAAACTTTTACGGTGCAGAGTTCGGTTGAATATATTCAGGATGCTTTATCTTGTCAGACTAATGGAGACGGTGAGTATACAAAAAAATGTTCTTTATGGTTTGAAAAGCAGTTTAAGACGGCAAAAGCATTACTGACGACTTCATGCACACACGCACTTGAAATGGCGGCTTGTTTGTGCAATATATCGAACGGGGATGAAGTGATTATGCCATCGTATACATTTTCGTCAACCGCTAACGCATTTGTAGGGCGTGGTGCAAAAGTCGTATTCGTTGATATTCGCCCCGATACCATGAACATTGATGAAGATTTAATAGAAGCGGCAATCACAAATAAAACCAAAGTGCTTGTTCCAGTGCATTATGCGGGTGTCGCTTGTGAGATGACAAAAATCAATGAAATTGCAAAAAAACATCGTCTATTTGTGATTGAAGATGCTGCTCAAGCTGTGATGAGTGAATATCAAGGTAAGGCGTGTGGAACTTTCGGGGATTTTGGGGCTTTCAGTTTTCATGAAACCAAAAACTATAGCATGGGTGAAGGTGGTGCATTGCTTATTCGTGACCTCGCTGTGGCTGAAAATGCAGAAGTGATTCGTGAAAAAGGAACTAATCGCAGTCGTTTTTTTCGTGGTGAAGTTGATAAATATTCATGGATTGGATGGGGTTCTTCTTACTTACCTAGCGAACTTAATGCCGCTTATTTATGGTCAGGGCTGGAAATTGCAGAGCAAATAAACGATTCACGATTAATCGCTTGGAATCATTATTACGAACGTTTGAAAGGCTTACAAAAACGCAGTTTGCTTGAATTGCCTTTCATTCCGAAAGAGTGTAAACACAATGCACATATGTTTTATATCAAAACCGAAAATCACGATGTGCAACAAAAGTTATTGAAATACTTGAAAAATTCAAAAATCGGTGCAGTTTTTCATTATGTTCCGCTTCATAGTTCTGAGGCTGGTCAGAAATTTGGGATTTTTCATGGTGAGGATAGGTTTACAACTAAAGAAAGTTCTCGTCTTATTCGATTACCGATGTATTATGGATTGACTGAGATGGAAATTGATTATGTTGTTAAAACAATAGAAAGTTTTTTTAGAGGGTAGTGCCAAACAAGGGCTAAAATGAAGGAATTAGCGAAACGAGAGTCGCAGTGCGACTGGCTTTGCCAGTCGGCAGGTGGCTTGAAGCTCATTTCTTTCAT
>WRGW01000056.1 GCA_009786985.1 Oscillospiraceae bacterium | reverse complement strand
GAGATAGCCCACTACAGACGAGCAGAGCCCGTCTTTCGGGGCATACTCTTGTTTGGCTTCCGTCGAGATAACCCCGACGGGGGAAGTAAATTCCCCCCTCTGGGGCATACTCTTGTTTTGCTTTATATTGTAATATCGAGCCCTGTTCTTTTTTCCATGATGTTTGGAAAAATCTGTGTTAAATCATGTGGAGTTCTCAAAATTGCTGTCTGGAACTCATTGATTGTATAGTCGGTTGAGGCTATAATTTGTGCGATGCGTTCTTTTAACGACACAATTTCGCTTGAAAAGCCTTCGGGGTGAAGTACTGCTAAACTGACTTCTGAACCTCTGGCATATAAATCTGTTTCAAATCTGCCTACTGTTTCGATTTCAAAAGTCAAGAACAGGTGATAGTTACCCCCTCCTTGTTCTTTGCTTTTGCCAGTGCCTTTGTCTTCATTATCGACCCAGAGTTCGCCGAACGCTCTCGCATCACCAATCTGCAAAGGAATTACAAAGTGTGATAGAGGTGTATATACCCCTGGTGCATTAATCAAACTTTGAAGCAAGTTAGACGCATTATAGCTATCAAGGCTTTTTAGTGCTGTATGGTTGATGTTCTTTTCAATAAATCTTGTAAGCTCCTCAAGAGCCGAACCCGCTGCCGCTCTTGGAGCAGCGTCTTGCGTTTGAGCAGGGGTGTTTTGCATTTCTTTTAACGTTTGCCCCATAACATCATCTAATGCACTTTTAGCAGATTCGGCTGGAAGTTCGCCTTTTTCGGCCATACCCGATACAGTTTCGGCGAGCATTTCAAATAAATGCTGCCTTTCAGGGACATCTGGTAGAGGTTTTAGAATATCGTTTAGATAATCGACCAACATTGCAACACTGTCGATTTTTGCTAAGTCTGACTGTAATGCAATCAGCATACGAGCGTCTTTAGAACCCTCAATCAGATTAGTGAGAATTGTTGTGACAGCGTCCAACCCAGACAGTTTGCCGAGTAAGAATCCACGTAGCCCATCAGCGAGGATATCGCGGTTCATTCCTGGTGGTGGAAATTCACGACCCTCTGCCAGCTTTTCAGCATACATAGCCGGGAAGCTGTTTTTGTCAATCAGCGATTCTTGCGCCGAGTTAGCACCAGCTGTTTCAGAAGCCACTGGTGCAGGGTGTGCTTTGTGTTCTTGTGACTTAAAAGTACCGTTCAAGACAGCATCTAAGAAACCATCAAAAGCAGTCATAAAAGCACCTTTTTGTGAATGTGGTACATGAACCATCATTGCCGAAAAAGCATCTTTTAACATATAGTCATTAGTGTTATAACGTGAAAGGTTGTGTATTATAAGAGGGATAAGAATCTGCGTTTTTTCATTATTGAGAAGGCTTTCAGATACATTATAAAGCAGTTTCACCGTATCACTTTTGAGTGCGTTAAATTCTTTTTGAGCGTGTTCTGAAGCCCATTTGTCGGCTAACTCGGCGAGTTTTTCCGACAAAGCGGTAGATGGTTGGAAGTAAGTAGACAAAAATCGCATATTCGCCGCAAGTGCGTTAAGAATTTCGCCTCGATTAAAAGAGAAGTTCACCGCTTTCAGGAAATTTGCGATTGCGTTTGCTGAATTTTCGTTGCCCGTCAAAAGTGCATTGCCTGCTAAAGCTCTCATCAAATCAAACAGTTTATCACTAGAGAACATGGTAGTCTGGCTCTCTTGATTAAGCATTTCAGGCACTAAATCCCCGACTGAAAGGTAAATTGACTTTGCTAAAGCCTCAAGCTCACCATGGAGTTCGGTGTAACCGTTAGCGGCAGCAGTCGTGAGCAAGTCTGAACTCATCAGTTGTTTTAGTGTTTCTACTGCCATAGTCGGGTCTTTTGGAGTTTTGACCATTAGTTGGGGAACATCTTCCCTATTATGGGCAAGCTGACGCATAGCCTCTCCAGCATCTCTCTGCTGTGAGCTTGCTACATTTTGAGGTTTGGTTAGTTGAACAATTTCAAATTGGTCGCCCCCTGGTCTGTTTTGGTTCCCTTGTGTTGATTGATACCCTCTCCCTTGAAAAGGGTTGTTAATTTGTGGTATTACAGGCATTTCTCTCCACCGCTTTCAAAAAATTAGACTGTATAAAAATTCGTGGGTGAGTTTACGCACGAATTTTTATACCGGTCTTTATCAAAAATCAACAAAAAAATGTGATTTTATACCGTGATATTAACATTTTACCACAAAAATTGAAAATAAGCAATTATTTTTTGAAAAAAATATATCTTTTTATGAAATTTTATGTTATAATAGAAAGACATAACTATTTGATAATTAATTTTAAGGGAAAATACTTAATACTTCGTTTATAATTTTAGTGGCGATTTTCCTACTTAAAAGAAAGGGAAGGGATAAACAATGTCAAAAGTAGACGCAGGAATGGGAGCTATGCTCGATGCGTATCTGTTCGAGAGCCAAACGCTTTTAGAACAACTCGATGAAATCCTTTTACGCACAGAACAAGCTGGAACATTCACGGAAGACGACATTAACGAAATTTTCCGTATAATGCACACAGTAAAAGGTTCATCAGCGATGATGGGGTTCGAAAGTCTGCAACAACTATCGCACAAAGGGGAGGATATGTTCTTCTTGATTAGAGAGAACAAAATCCAGGATACATCTTTTGTGTATGACCTTGTGTTCCGTATGTCAGATTTGCTTAAAGCGGAAATCGACCTAATCCAAGCAGAAGGGGACTATCACCCTACTGATTTCTCGGACATTATTAAGGAGCTTGAACACGGAGCAGATGTTCTCGCTGGTAAAGCTACACTTGATGGTTCGACACCTGCTAATGCCGAGGTTGATGTAAGTCCTTCGGATTCAGCAGATGCCGCGTTGGTTGATACTGTCAGTGTTGACTTTGATGAAGATTTTACGACCGTAAAAATCTACTTTGAACATGGGATTGAGATGGAAAACTTACGTGCGTTTCTTCTACTCAACAAAATTCTTGAAGAAACCGAAGTAGCCGATTATTTCCCTAAAAATGTTGAAGATGACCCTGCGACTTCGGCGTACATTGCCGAAAATGGATTCAGGGTTACTTTTGTTGCAGACGATAAAGAAACCGTCACTAGTGTTTTAAGGTCTGCACTAAACATTGAAAAGTTTGAATTTGTAGAAAACCCTAAAGAAGCTATTCCAGAAGGTGGCGTTAAATCACTTGCGGTTGAAACACCGATTGAAGAAATCGAACAATCTGTTGTTCCTGCTACCAAAGCGGAAGAAAAGAAAGTTGTTGAAAAGCCAGCCGCTTCTAAAACCCCACCTCCTGCACCTTCGCCGATTGCGGGTGCGCCTGCTAAGCAGAGCATTATTAGCGTAAATTTAGCGAAGTTGGATCAACTCCATGACATTGTGGGTGAAATCATCACCACTGAATCTATGGTTATTTCTAACCCTGAACTTGAGGGGTTACAGCTTGAAAGTTTCCATAAAGCGGCACGTGATTTACGTAAGCTGACTGACGAACTTCAGGACACTGTTATGTCAATCAGAATGGTTCCGCTTTCAGGTCCGTTCTCTAAGATGAACAGAATCGTTCGTGATATGAAAAAAGCACTAAACAAAGATGTAGAGCTAATTATTGAAGGTGAGACGACTGAAGTTGATAAATCAATCGTTGATAACCTAAATGACCCGCTAATGCACCTTGTACGTAACTGTATGGATCACGGAATCGAAACTTCAGCTGAAGACCGTGTTGCTAACGGTAAATCTGCTAAAGCATTTATCAAGTTAGCAGCAGCAAATGCCTCGGGTGAAGTTATTATCACGATTACAGATGACGGTAAAGGAATCGACCCTGAAAAAGTTCTTGACAAAGCGGAACGATTGGGTCTACTCGTGAAACCACGAATCGATTATAGCGAGCGCGAAGCTCAAAACCTAATCACTATGCCAGGGTTCTCTACTAACGAACAGGTTACTGAATATTCAGGGCGTGGAGTTGGGATGGACGTTGTTAAACAAAACATCGAAAAATGTGGCGGTACAGTTTTAGTAGAAAGCAAACTCGGATTGGGTACAACTTTTATTATCAAAATTCCGCTAACGTTGGCGATTATTGATGGTATGGAGATTGAAGTTGGTGGAACTATTTTCACAATTCCGATTTCGATGATTAAACAAAGTTTCAAGGTAACCGAAGACCAAATCATCCGTGATACCCAGCGTGGTGAAATGATAATGATTAGAGGTGAGTGTTACCCGATTATGCGATTGCATGAACGGTTCGGAATCCCGTCTGAAGTCACTAACTTTGAAGATGGTATACTTCTTTTGGTTGAAACCGAAAATAAATCTGTCTGCCTGTTCTCTGATAAATTGATTGGCGAACAACAAGTCGTAGTTAAGCCGTTCCCGCCTTACTTCTCTCGATACAACATTAAAGGTGCAGGGCTGTCTGGCTGTACGATTATGGGTGACGGTAGCATCGCATTGATTATCGATGTAGCTAATCTTATTGAGAATTAAAATATTGACAAAGATATTGAACAGACTTTAAGGCAATACCCAAAGAATTTTGGAGGGAGAAAAATCATGACTGAAGCAAAAGCGCTAGCACTGTCTAAGAAAGAAGCCATCAAGTCAAGTGGCAAAGGTGCAATTCGCGTTGAAAAAGAATCGGAAATCACAAAAGTCCTCACTTTTCTAATCGGCGAACAGGTGTACGGAATTGAAATCCCGTACATCATAGAAATTATTGGCGTTCCATCGATTACTCACGTTCCTTGTTACGAAATCCCTAGCTTTATTAAAGGGATTATCAATGTACGAAGTAAAGTGGTTCCTGTAGTAAATGTTCGGGCGTGTTTCGGGAAAGAAGAAATTGCATATGATGAGCGTGCGTGTACAATCATAGTAGCACACGAAGGCGTTTCGGTGGGGCTGATTGTTGACGAGGTTTTAGATGTATCATCTGTATCTGAAAAGCACTTGGCGAAAACGCCTGAATTAAACCAAGTCAATAACAACAAATTCATCGATTATATCCTCGAAATGAGCGACGGTGTCAAGTTAGTTCTTGATGTACAAAAACTCATTTTCGACCATGATGTTGCGTATTAAAGCAAAACAAGAGTATCCCCCCATAAGCGGAGCTTTGCTTCGCTGTAGTGGGGTATCTCGACGGCGAGACGCTCAGTAGCTATGTTTGACCTCCCACGTAAACTAACGCACGGCGGTTAGATTCCGTGGAGGGTCTATATTTATGTATGGAGGTGACATAAAAATGGCATCTATGAAAATTTCGGATAAAGATTTTGATAGGCTTGTAACCTTTATGGAAAGCAAGTACGGCATAAATCTTAAACAAAAGCGAGTACTTATAGAAGGGCGACTTTCTAATCATATAACACAGCGTGGATTTGAAAATTTCACTCCTTTTCTTGACATGGTTTTTGCCGACAGAACTGGTACTGAGATGGTAAATCTTCTAAACAAGCTCACCACCAATCATACGTTTTTTATGCGTGAAGAAGGTCATTATGAGTTCATGAAAAACGTGGCTCTACCAGAACTCGAGAAGACAAAAAAAGACCATCGAGTTTATTTGTGGAGTGCCGCTAGTTCTAGCGGGGAAGAGCCGTATACCAATATAATGCAGTTGCTCGAATACTTTAAGTTCAAAGGAACGTGGCAGCTTTCTACCCTTGCGACTGACATTTCGCAAAGGGTGCTTGATATTGCAAAAACTGCGGTATATCATAAAGATACTATGTCAAAACTTCCGATAGATTGGCAGAAGAAATACTTTGATTCTCAACCAAACGATTGTTTTAAGGTTTCATCGGAAGTCACTAGGAGAACTGAATTTAAGCTGTTTAATTTAATGGACAGGATTCCTTTTAGAGGTTATCAATTTGATATAGTTTTTTGCAGAAATGTCATGATTTATTTTGAGACTGATATTAAAATTGCACTCGTCAATCGTATTTATGACGTGATTAGACCGGGTGGGTATCTCTTTATAGGGCACGCTGAGAGTATTCCGCGTGACTCTACTAAATTCCAATATGTCAAACCTGCAATTTATCGAAAACCGCTTGCGTGAGGTAAAACAAGGGTACAATGGGTAGAGCGGTCGCCTTATTGTGCTTAATACGACGCTAACAAACGAAGAAAGGCAGGAAAATCCCGTAATGAACAAAAGAATACGTGTCTTGATTGTGGACGATTCTGTCATGTTCAGAAATGTCTTAAAATCTGCACTTACTGCCCCTGATATTGAAGTAATTGGAACAGCGGTTGACCCGATTGACGCTAAGGAAAAAATCCTTAGAATGAAACCTGATGTAATCACCCTCGACGTAGAAATGCCAAAAATGAATGGGATTGAATTTTTGAAAAGGCTTCTACCAGTTCACAAAGTTGCGGCAATCGTTGTGACAGCGTCAGCAGTAGAAGCGTTTGAAGCTGTTTCTGCTGGTGCGGTAGATTATCTCAAAAAACCAATCGCTCGGGAAATGAAAACTTTTGAGATGAGCCTTAAACGTGCAGTTAGAGTAGCCTCTACCGCAAAAGTTGGACTAAAAAATCAACGTATAACCGATAATGATGCTCAAACAGTAAGGCGAAGTGTTTTTGACATAGCGAGGAGTGCGAATAAAGTAATCGCAATTGGGGCATCGACTGGCGGGACTGATGCAATCCAAGTTGTAGTAGAAAATCTACCTAAAACTACCCCTGGTATAGTCGTTGTACAGCATATGCCAGCGGGGTTCACTAAGATGTATGCTGATAGATTAAATCAGGTGTGCCAGATGGAAGTGAAAGAAGCTCAAGACGGGGATAAAGTTCAACAAGGGCGAATAATCATCGCCGCTGGAGGTTATCAAATGCGATTAAAGCGTGACCCAGTGGGCGGTTATCGAATCGAGAGTAAGCCTGGTGAAAAGGTTTCGGGGCATTGTCCTTCGGTTGATGTTTTGTTTGATTCAGTCGCCGAAATCGCTAAAACACGTGCAATCGGAATAATCCTGACTGGTATGGGAGCAGACGGTGCAAAAGGTTTACTTTCGATGAGAAAAACTGGTGCGTTCACAATCGGGCAAGATGAAGCTAGTTGTGTTGTCTACGGGATGCCAATGGTCGCTAACAACATGGGCGGTGTGATTAAACAAGCGTCCCTCAAAAACATACCGGGGATTCTGGTAGGACAGTTGCAGAAGTAAAAAATCATGGCAATACCGCACAATTCCAGTGTGTGCAAGGCACTCAGTCAGAATTATAGCCATACAAGGCGATTTTCGTGTGAAGAATCGTTGATATTTAAGCGAAAATTAACGAAGTATGGTTTAAATATGCAAGTGGATTGTGCGTTGTGAATTGTGAGGTGTTGTCTATGAGTACACGCAAAATTCGTGGTGAGTTTGGTGAAAACGTCATCTGTGAACATCTCTGTTCTAACAGCTATAAAATCGTGTCACGCAATTATCTCAAGAAGAGCGGTGAAATCGATATAATCGCTGTTTGTAATGAATCGCAGGAACTGGTTTTCATAGAAGTCAAAACTCGCAAATTTAACTGTTTGGTTGAAGGCTCGAATTCGGTGAATTATACCAAACAGAATAAAATCGCTAAAACCGCAAAAATCTGGCTTGCCGAAAACTCTGGCTTTTCTGGCATGAACGTACGGTTCGATGTTGCAGTGGTTAGTGTTACTACTGATGTTGTGCCACAACTTTTAGATATTGAATATTACGAGAACGCTTTTGAGCCAGCTTTATGGTGACCCCCCATTCCAGACCTAAATCTGGAATGGGGGCTTTTTGTGCAATTTTCACAAAAAAAAAAAAAAAATAGCCTCAATTTTTTGTGCATTGCGCCAAAATTTACAAATCTGCTTAATTTTTGTTGGAAATCTCTTGACAAAATTTAGGGAGAGTGCTATAATGAGTAGTATAGTATAAATTAAGCACGAATAGTAAAAAGGTAACGGGTGATTAAACATGGTCAGATTAAGACGAAGTCGAAAACTCAGAGGGTTGATTTCTGTTTTTGTAGCGATTGTTGCAATTACAGAAATGTTAAGCACAATGATTGTTCCAGTGGGTGCTAGCAACGTCATAACAATTGTATATGGCGGAAACGGACGCACACACGGTGCAATCCCTGCAAGCCATACACTAAGCACTCCAGGTTCAACTACTTTGAGACACCGTGGGCGTATGTCGAGAGCTGGATATGTTTTTCAAGGATGGCGGTCTGTTAGTACTGGCAACGCTTTTTCAGCTGGCGGTACAGTAAGATGGAATTCTGTGGCAAGTGGTCAAAGACGCTATGATGCTATATGGAGAATTTCAACATATAGTGGCTTTGGTGGGAGATTTATGAGAGTTGCTTGGCCTGGTACTAATATAAACATACGTTTTAATGTTACTAGCGACTATTGGAGTCGCCAAATGGGGCAAGGACTCACTAATTGGAACAATTCTATAGTACCAGTTCGTTTTAATAGAGTTACAAACAACCCAGCTTTAACAAACAATGTTGCAACCATGGTACGTAGCGGTGTAGATGGAGCTTTTGGTATAGTTAGGTGGTGGTCTTCAAACAATGCTATTACAAGATTTGAAATAGAGCTAAACAATGATCGTATAAGATATGACCGAAACACAACAAATTGGGCTAACGTAGCAACAAGTGTTATGGTACATGAACTTGGTCACGTTGCAGGGCTATCAGATAATCCGACTGGTTCTACTGCTAATAATAGCATCATGAATGGAAACAGAAATCGAAATACCGTTACAAGGCTTCAGCCTTTTGACGAAAGTAGTATTCTTATGATACATTAGAAAGGGATAAAAATATGAAAAAACTTTTATCTTTGTTTGCAGTTTTTATCTTTATTGTAGTTTTTGTGGCTTGTGGATATGAAAATTATCCAATGTCTGAAGACACAAGAGCACTAGAAAACACCGAAATTGAAGAAATGTTTTCTAATTCCGATTATCCGATTCATGACGATATTTCTGAATTGATTGAAGATGCAACGCTTATTGTTAGAGTCGAAGTGTTAAACGATGGCGTGCCAGAATTGCGAAATACAGTTACCATACTACCAGACCCGATTCCCGAAGAAATGCTTGAGGATTTTCGCCGTGGTTTTTTAACACGCTGTATGTTCGAGCCACGCTACTGTATATACACGGTATATCAAGTTAGAATTCTTGAAAATTACAAGGGTAATCACCAAGTCGGTGATGTTTTAGAAGTTTTGCAACGTGGTGGTACGTTAGATGGTGTAAGGCATACCAGTTGTTCTTACATTTCTTTTTCAGTGGGTGATGATTTGGTGTTGTTTTTGCTTCAAGAATACGTTGGAGGTCATACTATGCTTATGACCCCATGGCAAGCGGTCTATCATTTCCCACCTGAAGAAAGAGGAAGGTCTATATTGTCGGAAAACGATGATAACATTGTTCTCGAAGTGATAGACGAACGAAATGAATTGACATTGACACTCGGAGACTTGCGTGGAGATGGTGTATAGTCAATCAGTACTCGCGGCGGTGAAACGGTACAGTTACCGACAACAGTGAACCTCACCACAACATGGCAACCCGCTGACCCTTGTGCCGTAAAGAGTAAAATTAGTATTACATTGGATTCGGATATAATCGAAGAAATAAAACTATTGGCAGAAGAAGATGACCGTTCGCTTTCACAATATATCAATATTGTAATCAAAGATTACCTAAAAATAAAAAAGAAAACCGCCTTTGACTGAACATCAAAGGCGGTTCTTGGGGATTAGCTCGACGACGATTGCTTGTCTTCAAGCGGAGGTGTCGACGACGAAGTCGCCGACACCTCCGTTCTCGTCTTGCAAAAAACCAAAAAACTTCCGAAAAACCCTTGACAATGGAGTCATCGCTATAGTATAATATTTGTAATGATGGTTTTAATTAGGAGATTATACATCAGAACAAACTGAGTATCGCAACTAATAATGGTACTGTTATCATTGCTAACACTGTACTCAAGGTAACGATTTCGCCAGATTCGTTCTTTTCATTTGTTTTCTTAGTGTCAAACCATAGCCCAAGAACGGATGATACTGGTAGTGCTAACAGTAACACCATGACACCAGTTACCACGCTAGGAACACCTGCGAGAATCATAATTCCCCATGCCGTGACTGGGATTACAATAAGCCGAATCATACATACAATTGCTATGTTTCGGCTCCACATTTCACGTAGTTTTCCGCTCCCTGAAAGCAACATCCCGATATAAATTAGTGATAGAGGCGTTGCGATAAAAGCAAGT
Organism: Oscillospiraceae bacterium; assembly: GCA_009786985.1. Lineage (GTDB taxonomy): Bacteria > Bacillota > Clostridia > Oscillospirales > Ruminococcaceae > Ruminiclostridium_E. The sequence goes on along the minus strand of WRGW01000056.1, from coordinate 935 downwards.
CCGCCCAACCCTCCAAGAAGCCCCGAACGTGTTATGTCAACCGCTGAAATGTTAGTTTCTGGCATGAACGCAACAATCGTTGTTAAAACCCAAACTGCTATGGCGACGCTCATCATGCCGCCACGCTTGTAGGTTGTGTTTTCCTTGGGTTTCAGTTTCATGCCGTAAGTAAGTAAAAACACCATCCACATTACTGTAAATCCAGTGTATACTGCCATTCCATCATTTTCAAAAACGCTCGAAACGAGGGGGAATCCTAAAAATTGAATTGATGTAAAAGTCAGCGAAAATTTGTAAATTCGTGTGCTTGTTTTAGTCGCAGTTTTGTAAAAAAACAGTGTAATCAACACAATTGGAATCACTGTTGCAATAACACCAATTCCCGCACCCCATGCAAGAAGCGATAATCCTTCACGTGCGTTTTCACTCACCACCGAAAAAGTCGATAACAGTAATGCAACAGGCAATGCAATCAACAGAATCGGGGTGGCTAAAATTTCTTTGACCGCCACAAGGTTTTTCTTGTGATTTTTTCCGAACAACACGCCGAGTATTATCCAGAAAAAGACCGTGATTAGTGCTTGATAAAAATCTGCCATTATATTACCTACTTTTAGTATAGTATTCAAAAGGTCAAACCGCTATATAATTCATATTTCATTATGAGGCAATGCAACACCCTACATTCGCTTATACAAAGCCGATTGTAGGGTGTTTTCTACTCTTTTTTATGACCCGTAGGGGAATCGAACCCCTGTCTTCGCCGTGAAAGGGCGAAATCTTAACCGCTTGACCAACGGGCCTTAATTTGATAATTGCAGAAGTTTGATTGAGCTTTTTATTTAGCTTTGATTTTGTCAATGTCCTACAGGGTTGGCAGAGCCACCCTTGCGGACATCTTATTTAGCTTTGATTTTGTCAATGTCCTACAGGGT
>WRGW01000055.1 GCA_009786985.1 Oscillospiraceae bacterium | reverse complement strand
AGGCAATTCTAAGCATCTCGAAGCCTTGATTATCAAACAAGAAGCTACGATGGAAGCGGAAGATGTCGCTTATGTCCATAAACAAATCGAAAGATTGCCTTAAAACAACAAAGTAAGAGAGAGGTAGAATAACATGGCTCAAACCGAAACACATCACGCCGAAAAAAGCAGTCTATTCAAGCTACTCTTAGCAGAATATACGGGGGACATTTATACACAAATAGCTCACACAAAAGCGTCAATGGAAAAAGAAGATGTCGAAGATGTTATGAATGAATTTGAAAAATGGAAAGAAGTTCAAAACAAATAAGAAAAAATAACGCACGTCTTAAGAACCAGTTCAACATTTATCGGGGGATTGAACGGGTTCTAAACCAACCGTGCGTTATTTTAAGCGATATATAATGAGGAGCATTTAAACATGGTCAGAGAAGCGATTATAGCTCTATCTAAAAAGCAAGACTTATCTTATAATACAGCAAAAGCAGTCATGGAACAGATTATGACTGGGGAAGCCTCTCCAATTCAGATGAGTGCGTATTTAACTGCACTTAGCCTTAAAGGCGAAACAATTGATGAAATCACAGCGTCCGCCGAGGGTATGAGAAACCATTGCGAACGCGTTTTACATGATATGGACGTTCTTGAAATAGTAGGGACTGGTGGGGATTGTTCTAACACTTTTAATATTTCTACAACCGCTTCTTTAATAGCCGCTGCCGCTGGGATTCCAGTAGCAAAGCATGGAAACAGGAGTGCGTCAAGCAAATGCGGTGCTGCTGATGTTCTTGAAGCACTCGGTGCAAAAATTGATATTTCGCCAGACAAAAGCACGTCTATGCTTAAAGAAATCGGGTTTTGTTTTATGTTCGCACCAAACTATCATCTCGCAATGAAACACGTCGCACCGGTTCGGCGCGAACTAGGAATTCGTACCGTGTTTAATATATTAGGACCTTTGACTAATCCAGCTGGTGCAAAACTCCAGCTTATGGGGGTATATGATAGAGCTTTGGTTGAACCGTTGGCACAGGTTATGCTAAATCTTGGTGTTAAGAGAGCAATGGTAGTTCACGGTGCTGATGGTATTGACGAAATCTCACTTTCTGACAAGACATATGTTTGCGAAATTGCGGACAGTAAGCTAAAATCTTATATTATCACTCCTGAAGACTTTGGGTTCAAGCGATGCACTAAAGACCAACTTAAAGGCGGAGATGCTATTGAAAATGCAAAAATTTTGCAGGCACTGCTTTTGGGCGAAAAAGAGGGAACTAAAAGCGATAAACGAAATTCCGCTATACTGAATGCTGGTGCTGCAATGTTCATAAGTGGGCATTATAGCACAATTAGAGAAGCGATTACGGCGGCAGAAGATACAATCAACAGCGGAAAAGCCGCAAGAAAGCTCGAGGAATTTGTGAGGTATAGCAATTCATGAATAGTCCAATCACAAAACATAATATATTAGAAGAGATTTGTGAGTATACAAAAACACGTATCGAAAAGCAAAAATCTATAATCTCGCTTGAAGCTATTAAAGAGAAGGCACTCACACTACCTAAAGGCGATTTTGCTTTAGAAACGGCACTCAAAACATCAAAAAAGTCTGGCGAAATTGCTTTTATCTGCGAAGTTAAAAAAGCATCGCCTTCTAAAGGTATAATCGCTGAAGATTTTGATTATATCGAAATTGCAAAAAATTACGAAAAATCTGGTGCGGCAGCGATTTCAGTTTTGACTGAACCTAACTGGTTCAAAGGTTCTGATGCGTTCTTGAAAGAAATCAATACCACGGTTAAAACCCCGCTTTTACGAAAAGATTTTACAGTGTGCGAATATATGATTTACGAAGCAAAGCTCCTTGGTGCGTCAGCAATCCTTTTGATTTGTTCGGTGCTTGATAGCGATACTATTTCGAGATATATCAAAATTGCAGCTCGCCTTGGTTTATGCTCACTTGTCGAAACACACGATGAGGACGAAATCAAAACTGCACTAAACGCAGGTGCAAAGATTATTGGCGTAAATAACCGCAACCTCAAAACTTTTGAAGTTGACATTACTTTGAGCGAACGACTACGCAAACTTGTACCACCAGAAGTCGCTTTTGTAGCCGAAAGCGGAATCAAAACTCGTGAAGACATTCACCGATTAAAACAAGCTGGTGTTGATGCCGTTCTAATCGGCGAAACGCTAATGCGTGGTAAAAGTTTGGAGGCTTTGAGATGACAAAGCCTAAAACAAAAGTCAAAATCTGCGGACTTAGTCGCCCTGAAGACATAAAAATTGTCAATCGCCACAAACCAGACTATATCGGATTTGTGTTCGCAAAAAGCAAACGCCAAGTCAGCCCACAAAAAGCACACGAACTTCGCAAAAAACTTTCACCTGAAATCATACCAGTGGGCGTGTTCGTAGATGAACCAGCCGAAAATATAATCAAACTTATCGAAAACGGCACAGTTGGTATGGTACAGCTTCATGGAAATGAAGACGGCGAGTATATGTCAAAACTAAGTTCGTTACTTGGAAAATTTGATGTCCGTATTCCAATCATCAAAGCTCTAAAAGCGAATACTCTAAATATTGCGGATTATATAAACTTTGTGGATAATCTGCTATTCGATAGCCCGAACCCTGGTTCTGGCATAGCGTTTGATTGGAATATGCTCACATCAAATGAGTCATGCAAATCAAAACCATTCTTTTTAGCGGGCGGATTAAATCCAGACAATGTCGCCACAGCAATCAAGCAGGTTAAGCCATATGCTATTGACGTAAGTAGTGGAGTAGAAATCAACGGAGCCAAAAGTGAGCAGTTGGTTAAAGAATTTATACAGGCTTCAAGGGGGGATTATGATTATTTCTAAACAGCAAAACAATTTCGCCGAAGTTGAGGGGCTTAGTGCGATTATCGAAAAATCAGCACGTTCATTGCATAGCACAATCGGATATATTAGCACACTTTGTGAACGCGATTTTTATAATATCAATGTAAAAGACGTGTTCAAACTTGCATTATCCGACATAACTAATCCTGACATCATTTCAAATTTAGGGTTAAGACCTAATAAACGATTCACCGCAAGTGACCCTACTTTTGCAGGATTAGCTGATTTAATGTTCTATACTTTTGCTGTAAGAATGCCGTTTTTACGACGATTACGCCGAAAAATCGGTGAGATTCCGCTAATTAAAGATAAAGCGATTAAATCCTTATATATCACCTGTGCTGAAAACGGGGCAAATGATTTAGATAACATAGTAGGCGAAACTTTTGCCGAAAACGCCAAAATTGCAAAAAGCAAATTCCCCGAACCTGCGTTCACTGGCGAATGGTTTAGAAGATGGATTTATCACTGTGCTTCAAAAGGAACCGATGAGGTCAAACTATCCACAATCGATAACAAAAACATATTTTTGATTGGTTGTATGGATGCTTTGTTTCCACTATATTATGCAAAATTGATTGAAATTTTGGAAAAAGAACTCGAATCCTCAAACACAATTGCATAATATTAAATAATCCTCCGAAATGTCTTGACTCCCTTTAATTAACCGAAATATTTCAGAGAGTTTAATATCAACTAAATATAACAAGTGTCACCCACTATATTTTGAGGGTGACTCTTGTTATAAATCATTAAAATCTTGATTTTGTGATGAACTTTTTGTCAAAACAATACGGCTTGTGGCGTGTACATATATTGAAAGATTGCACAAAATTTATACTATAATCTCTACTATTGTCGAAAAGAAATGTATTATGTAAATTTATCTTGTGCAAAAAAAAATAATTTTTAAAAACATATTGAATAGTCGTAAAAAATGTGTTATTATTAGTTTGTAATCCAAAAGATTTTATACAAAGTGAACACAAAATCTTTTAGACGTAATCCATAAATTGTCAAGCAAAATAATAACTCTCAGTTAAACAAAATAAGAGCATACCTTCATTTTATGCTCGCAAAAACGAAAGGGAATCAAAAGATGTCAAAAAAGCAAATAAGAGTACTCATAGGAGACGATAGTTCAGAATTTGGAATGGCGTGGGCAAGTGCATTGGTAGCACGCAAAATGTATGTGGTCACACGCCCTAAAAACGGACAACAGTTGTTAGACATAATCAAATCAGATAAATCCTTCGATGTGGCGGTCATTGAAGCAAAAATGCCAGAGCTAAGCGCTGAATCGTTACTTAAAGCCTTAGCTAAAAGTAATTTACGTGAACGTATGCCAATGCCAATAGTAATAGTAGTTGCAAACTACGATTCCCCACAGACTGAAATTGAAGTGATGGGAGCTGGTGCAAAATATTATCTGGTGAAGCCTTTTGATTCTTCTTACCTCGCTTCAAAGATTTTAGAACTTGTTAATGGTTCGATGGTTTACACACCAGTACCTACACCAGATTTTGTTTCGTATAACATACACGACGCAGTGCCAGACGATGTCGAGTATTTAATCACAGACATTATCCACCAAATCGGAATACCTGCACATATAAAAGGGTATCACTATCTAAGAGCGTCAATCCTGCTTTCTGTAGAAGACCCAGACATCATGAATCATATAACTAAAAAGCTGTATCCGATGGTTGCAAAACAATACCAGACTACTCCTTCAAGAGTTGAGCGTGCAATTCGCCACGCAATTGAAATTGCGTTTGACCGTGGTAATATAGATACCTTAAACAGTTTTTTCGGATACACAATTCAGAACGCTAAAGGAAAACCAACTAACTCCGAGTTTATCGCTCTAATTGCCGACAAACTAATCCTCAAATTCAAACGAAATCATAAAAAAATGCTTGCCACACAATTGCCAGAAAACAGCATGAAAAATCAAGTCGAAATAAAATTTAAAGAGGTCAGCAAAATTTAATGCAATACCGCACAATTTCAGCGTACAAGACACACTGAAATTGTGCGGTATTGGCACATTAGCCCTCCTTTTTTCGGTAACTGGACAGGGCATTCCCTGCGGTGTTACCGAACATTCTGCTTGACGAATCTTAAAATCTATGATATAATAGCCAAACAAGAGCAGAATAAAGACGGAGCTGTGCTTCGGCTTTGTTTTGCTTGACGAATCTTAAAATCTATGATATAATACAATGAGCGATTATTAAATCAAATGATTTTCGGCAAATTTCTGGAGGGGCTAATGCGAATATTAACGCTAATCGAGAATACACGTGCTTCAAAAAAACTTTATTGTGAACACGGGCTATCATTTTATATCGAACTTAATGGCAAAGCTATTGTTATGGATACTGGGGCGAGCAATCTATTTCTTAAAAACGCCGAAAAGCTGCAAGTCGATTTTTCGAGTACTAAAGCAATCGAACCACTTTTGTGCGTCATTTCGCATAATCATACTGACCATACCGGTGGACTTGAACCCCTGCTCAAACTTCGCCCTGATACCAAAGTTTTTGCAAAAAAAGACGTGCAGGGAAATTATTATCGCAGAGTAGGCCCTTTGAGTGTTTCACTTTGCTGGAATCGTAATTTTTTGAGCAAATATAAGCAAAATTTTGTCTTGTTTGAACAATTTCAGGAGGTCTGCGAGGGTTTTTATGTAATGGGTTGCGAAGTCTTCAACGAAAAACATATGCTACACGATAGACGATTACTTATGAAAAAACAAGGCAAACGAATTACTCGATTAGTTCCAGATGATTTTAAGCATGAAGTATTTGCAGTAGTGTTCCCTCATTTTTACAAGAGTAGCGGAAAACCTCGTCGCGATAAAGGTTGTGTGGTGATTTCGAGTTGTTCGCATTCAGGTATTGTGAATATACTCGAAACTGTCAAGCTCACTTGGCCTGAATCGCCTATTCTTGGAGTTATAGGCGGATTCCATATGGACGGATTACTCGGGGCAACCGAGGGGTACATCAAACGAACTTCTACCGAATTAATGCGATTGTCTGATGGTTGTATTTATACCTGCCACTGTACTGGCGAAAAAGCGTACGAACGCTTAAAATCACATATGGGCGACCAACTACAATCACTCAAAACTGGTGAAGAATTAATTTTTTAGAATTTTTTTTGTAAAAACACTTGACAAGATGCTTTTTTGGTTGTATAATAGTCTATGTTGTGTAAATCTATTTTAGTTTACGGTAATTCAAGAATCTCTGTATATGTCCGTGAACACAAGAGGAGTGTGCTTTATATGGAAATTACAGTTCAAGATAAAAAGCTAAAAGAGTTACAAAACTCTGCTTCGCTTATAAACGAACGTAACAAGTGCAATATGCTTTTAGATATATACGGCACTCTCTTAACGGATCGTCAGAGAGTTACGCTTGAACTATATTACGGAGAAGATTTCTCGCTTGGTGAGATTTCAGCTCAAACTAAAATCACTCGTCAAGGTGTAATGAATTGTATTCATAAAGCTGAAAAAAAATTGATTGAATTTGAAACCAAGCTCGGGCTTTTACGAAAATATGAAGAGCTTATTAGTTCAATTGACAAATTAGAGGGTACTATTATCCAAGCAGGAATCGGTAATCGAGAAAAGCTCTCCAAAATCGACCAAGCACTCATGGAAGTTAAGAATAAAATCTGAGAACCAGTGTTCGGTGCAGAGCGTTTGGATGACATGACTTTCAATCAAAACTAAAAGGGAGGTGGAACTATGGCGTTTGAGGGACTTAGCGATAAACTTGGTAACGTGTTCAAAAAGCTGAGAGGGCGTGGCAAACTCGGCGAAAAAGATGTTAAAGAAGCTATGCGCGAAGTTAAGACAGCACTCCTTGAAGCGGATGTAAACTTTAAGGTTACGAAAGATTTCACAGCAAATGTCACTGAACGTTGCATTGGAGCAGATGTCATGAGTAGCTTGACACCAGGGCAACAAGTAATCGATATTGTTAGAGAAGAACTTGTGAAACTCCTCGGAGGTGACCCGACGTTGAAACCAGACGCTGAAGCGGTCATGAACCCTCGTGTAATCGAATTTTCTAATAAGCCACCCACAATCATTATGATGTGCGGATTGCAAGGTGCTGGTAAGACTACTCACTGTGCAAAATTAGCTAAATACCTCAAAGCACAGAACCGCCGACCGCTCTTAGTAGCTTGTGACGTGTATCGTCCAGCGGCAATCGACCAACTACAAATCGTAGGCGAAAAAGCAGGAGTAAAAGTGTTTGAGCAGGGTCAAGGCAATCCAGTAAAAATCGCAAATGAAGGTATAAAATTCGCCAAAGACCACGGACATGATATAGTAATCATAGATACAGCAGGGCGACTACACATAGACGACACGCTTATGACTGAGCTTGAAAACATCAAGAAAACAACTGAACCTCATGAAATCATGCTTGTAATCGATGCCATGATTGGGCAAGACGCTGTCAACACTGCTAAGGCTTTTAATGAACGTATTGAGCTTTCTGGCGTGATTTTGACTAAACTCGATGGTGATACTCGAGGCGGTGCAGCACTTTCTGTTCTTGGAGTGACTGGTAAAAAAATAAAATTTGCGGGTGTGGGCGAAAAAATCGACGATTTAGAACCTTTCCGCCCCGAAGGAATGGCATCAAGAATACTCGGCATGGGAGATGTTTTTGGACTAATCGACAAAGCAAAAAACGCTTTTGACGAAAAAGAGCAGGCTGCTCTCATGAAAAAGTTCAAAAAAAATGCGTTTGATTTCAATGATATGTACACCCAATTCAAACAAATCGAAAAAATGGGGAGCATTTCGGGGATTTTAGGGCTTATGCCAGGGATTGCAGGAAAAATCAAAGAAGAGGACATAGATGAAAAGGCTTTAGTTCGACAAAAAGCGATTATCGAATCCATGACTAAAGCTGAACGTGAACGCCCATCTTTAATTGACGCTAAAAGAAAACGCCGGATTGCAGCAGGAAGCGGCACAAAAGTCGAATACGTCAATCTTTTACTGAAACAACTTGAGCAAATGCAAACGCTTATGAAAAGATTCAATAAGTTTGGAATGGGCAAAAAAGGCAAACGCGGAATGCGATTACCTCCAGGAATGGGTGACGATTTCGGATTGTAAAGCAAAACAAGAGGAATCCCCGCAAGATGGGCTTTGCCTGTCTTAGAGTGGGAGACTCGACGGCAGTTGCGAGACTTCAAGCGGACTGCTCAGTGGCAAACCCGCTTAGTATAATATGGCTAATTAAAATTAAAAGGTAAATTAGAAAGGAAAAATCAAAATGGCGGTAAAAATTAGACTTAGAAGAATGGGGGCAAAAAAAGCTCCATTTTACAGAATTGTTGTGGCAGACTCACGATTCCCACGTGATGGGCGTTTCATCGAAGAAATTGGGTATTATGACCCTACTAAAAATCCAGTGGTTGTAAATGTTGAAGACGAAAAAGTAACTTCATGGATTTCAAAAGGTGCACAGCCTACCGATACTGTAAAAAGGCTTCTCAAGAACAAAGGCGTGATTTAAGCATACTCCAACACCAAGGAGGGAATTGAAACTTGAAAGAATTACTGATTTCGATTGTCGAAGGACTTGTCGAGGACAAGTCTGCGATTAAAGTTGACGTTGAAAAAAACGAAACTACTAATGTTACTATTTATCGCCTAAATGTAGCACCAGATGATATGGGGCGAATTATCGGCAAACAAGGCAGAATCGCAAAGGCTATACGTATTCTTATGCGTGCGAAAGCCGTAAAACTAAACGAAAAAATCATGGTAGAGATTGACTGATGATAAGTTATACTATATATTGAAATTTAGTCAATTTGCACAAAAACAACTCGTTTTTTTGATGTTTTTTTTATGAACTTGTTGTGTTTTTTCTATTGACGTGAGGACAATTATGTGGTATAATATCAGACGGTGATGTAGAAACTAATTTAAATCAAAGTGATTTAAAAAATTAAAAAGAAATCATTATTATGGAGGTAATGAAAAATGAAAACAAAACTTAGAAAAATTTCAGCACTTTTGGCTGCGGTTGCGGTTGCGGCAAGTGCGACTGCGGTAATGACGATTAGCACACTCGCTGGTCCTACAGTAAGCGTTGACTCGGCGGCAAACACCATCACTTTTTCTGATGTTGGGATAAATCCTAACGAAGCGAGAGTTACCCTGCTACCAGCGGACGGTGACCCAGCTGCTGCTGGCGGAACAATTGTAGTATACTTCCCTAACAACTTGACAATTAATGACATCACTCAAATTAGAATCACAGCTAATATGCCTGAAGACCCTGAAATTGAAAGAGGAAACTTTGAATTAATACACGGTCCTTGGTGGAATTCAGATAATGTTTTAAGAGGCGAACCTTCAACTGGTGTTTATCCAATCAGTGCAAGTTCAGATTTCTTCTGTTTTGGTGTAACTAATTTCTATCCAGGTGCTGGCGTTGGTGCTACTGTTCAACTCCTTAACGCTGCTGGTGATGTAATTTCAATTTCAACTACTGCTGCTGATGTTCTTGTAGCTACTGATTCTAATGGTGGAGATACTACTACTGCAGCTGGTGGTGAAGATACTACTACTGCAGCTGGTGATGGAGATACTACTACTGCAGCTGGTGGTGGAGATACTACTACTGCAGCTGGTGGTGGAGATACTACTACTACTGCAGCTGGTGGTGGAGATACTACTACTGCAGCTGGTGGTGGAGATACTACTACTACTGCAGCTGGTGGTGGAACTAACCCTCCAACTGGTATTGTGATTGCTTTAATCCCTACTGTTTTTGCTGCTGGTGCAATCGCTGTTACTGCTAAAAAACGCAAGTAATATTTACTGTGTATAAGTAATGTCCGAAAGCGAATCACTATTCGCTTTCGGACATTTTATTTTTAGTAAAACTTTTTATTTCCTGCTATTTTGGCATTTTGATTGTGTTGTGGCTCAATACAAGCGTGTTGAAAAATTTCAAAAATCCTTGACAAATTATCAGTCTTGAGGTATAATAGTCAAAAGAAAGATTTTCGTAACAACGAATTAATAAGGTATCCTTAAAAATTACAAAACGGAGGCAGTAAAAATGAAAATTCTCGTAATCAATGGACCAAATCTAAATATGCTCGGAATCCGTGAGCCTGAATTATACGGCGATAAAGACTATGATGATTTGCTTGAGCTTATAAAAGAAATTGCGGAGCAAGAAAAAGTCGATGTAGAATGTGTACAATCTAATCATGAGGGTGTTATTGTTGAAATAATTCAGGCGGCTTATGGCAAATACGACGGGATTATAATAAATCCTGCGGCGTATACCCATACCAGCATAGCGATTCTTGATGCTTTGAAAGCAGTCGGCGGGGCTAAAGGGATTCCAGCTGTAGAGGTTCACTTGACTAACCCAAATGAACGTGAGGGATTTCGCAAAATTTCATACACCGAAAAGGGTTGTGTCAAAACTTTTGCTGGATACGGGCTAAATGGATATGAGATGGCAATCCGTTATTTGGTAACGTTACTAAAAGTCGGGGCATAGATTGTACTTTTTTGTCATATAATGTGACTATACTCTCGTTTATGAATTAGGAGGAACATTATATGACGTGTTGTTTTGAAGATTTGCGTAACAAAGAAATTATTCATGTGAAAACTGGAAGCAAAATCGGCTTCGTAGATGATGTAATTTTTGAAACGAGGACTGCTAAAATTTGCGATTTGGTAGTCCACGGACGTTCACGTTTTTTCGGGCTTTTAGGCAGAGAAGAAGACTTTATAATCCCATGGAGTGATATTGAAGTAATCGGTGGCGATACAATTTTAGTGAGTTGTGATTTCCCGCACTTAAACCAACATCAACTCACAAATCATAGCCATACTCATAATAATTCGAGTGGTGTGATTTCTGCAAAAACCTCAAGCGGGAGTTCGGGTGGGATTTTTAGAAATTTTGTCAAATAGACCTCCTCAGAAACTAATGTAGGGTGACTTTTTGACAGAAAT
>WRGW01000054.1 GCA_009786985.1 Oscillospiraceae bacterium | reverse complement strand
GTCCTACCAAAGCAAAACAAGAGTATCCCCCAAACCCCCTCGGACTGCGGTGGCAAAGCCACCTTGTCCTACCAAAGCAAAACAAGAGTATCCCCCAGAGGGGGAATTTACTTCCCCCTCTGGGGGTATCTTGACGGCGAGTAAACTCTTTTAAGCTAATCCCTCCAAGACGGCAAAGCCGCCTTTGCGGGACGCGCTCTCGTCTTGCAAACTCTTTTAAGCTAATCCCTCCAAGACGGCAAAGCCGCCTTTGCGGGACGCGCTCTCGTCTTGCAAACTCTTTTAAGCTAATCCCGCGAAGTAATACCGTTCTATTCTCTGCGTTGAATCTCAAGATGTGTAAGTGCAGAAAGTTCTCGATGCCTATACGAACTGAGCTCGTGATGTCGCTTAAAGTCGTAATGAATCACTAGCTCCATATTAGCAGGAATGCGGTGTCGCACAAAAGCCTCGATTTCGTCAACACGTGCCATAAGTGAAGGCTGTAACCAAAGCTCGACCAGAAAATCTCGAACGTTTACATCAAACGACATAAACACATCAATTCCAAGCCATTTAGCTAAAACCGAACGGATTGACGTTTCTGTATAAGGTAAGTGTGAAGCCACCCGAAACAAGATTTCGTGACGACGGTCATCAAAACTTTGTTGCGGATTAGAAATAATCCCAAAAATCCGCTCCCACCGCGAAAGCCCGTTTGACGAATCATCAGCATAAGCCAAAAAAGCATTGTCTAAAACACGACGGGTTGCCTTTTGAACAATATCAAGCTCAGAAGCACCAGTATCCATAATGCGTGAAAACTCATCAAACTCCCGCATAAATTCAGGCAGATGCCGTATTAAGCCACCGACAAAGTCGTGGCTTTGTTGGTGGGGTGATAATAGGTGATTGCCGCTATTCCTCAAAACTTCCGTAACCCCTGAATTACCCATCATTAACAGTCCCCCTCAAAGGGATTTCGTGAGGAGCTAAAACAACATTCCTCCCCGAAACCGCACCGTTTAATCGTAAATCAGAAATGTCAACAACACGCCCGTGAAATTCGTTTAAGAGCCGTGATTCAATCTGTGACGCACGAACAATTAGATTGGCGTTTCTGTCCCAGTTTGATGAAAGTTCAGCCAAATAATCGCTGACAATATTCTGTAAATCGAAACGAACATCGTCAAATCTCCACCCAGAGGCTAGAGTGAAGTTAGCAGTAACATTAATCGCAACCCCACGTACCGGAATCACCGTAACTCTATGCCCAATAGGTGCAAGCCCTAATCCAGAACCGCTGTTTTGAATCGGGTCAATAGTGTCTTGAACTCTTACGCTCAACTCGTCAGAAGGCGGCAAAAACTGGTCATCTTGAATAATCAGCCGAACAGTTCCTCCCCCTTGCCATGCTGGTTCAACCTTGACCCCACCAACTCCATGGAGTGATAAAACCATTTTCCGATAATCTGAAATGTTTCCCCCATAACTCTGAACCTCTAAGTTGTCGAAATAACGACGGCGAAAGCGTTCAAGCTCTTCTTCATCACGCCCTGGAGATAAAATTTCACGGATTCGAGCAAAGCTAAGCCCCTCAAATCGAACGCCATCTCCAATCGGAAGCAAATCACCAGAAGCACGATTGCCAACGCCCCCTATGCTCTCACAAACCATTCGCATAAGGCGAGTCATACCAGCAACGCCAGCGTCTTCAATTACTCGATATATTAGGCGATTCTCACCATCTCCCGCTAATCGAAATCGTGCACCAATCGGAATACGTTCGTCAGGGCTAACAAATTGAAACTCTCCCATAACAATAGCAGAAGTCGCAGGAATCGGCGAAATTCCACGTTCAGCAGCACGACGGACAAGCATTTCACGACCTGCCGTATCAGCAAAACTTTCATCGGTAACCCGCCTTAGTTCGGAATAAAAGCGAGCCAATTCAAGTGCCATAGGTGCAACTGCGTCATAAATAATCGAACCCTCTCGCTTATCCACATCGTTAGGCACATGACTAAGCATCCGCGCAAGAATTGTCGCAAAACTGTTTTCATTACTCATGTAATTTCACCCCTTTCACTATGATTATGAGAATTTTCGTCACGAATCAAAAATTCATAATCATCAATATCGATTGAACTAAATTCACCTGAATCTAAAACATTAGTGCGAACTATAAAACTAACACGAACCACTATTCCTAATCCCGCACGTTTGCTAAAAGTGAATCTAAAATCGCTGACATCAACAATTCGTTCATCAACTTTCAAAGCCTCTGAAATTCGCCACTCTAATTCGTTGGCGAGCTGTTCGTTATCCAAATGAGCAGAAGAATCACCCAAAGAACCATGCCCATAAAGCGAAGAAAGCTCAACACCATAATCGCTAGAATAAATCGGAAACCAAAACCGCTCAGTTTTAAGGATTTTATAAATCGCCTGCCGAACCGCCAAAACCCCATCAATAAACCGACCTGGTTTAGACAAATCATAAGTGTGCGAAACTTGAGAAATCAAAGAGGAACGAGCCGAAACCCGCTCTGAAGAAATTTCATCAACCGCATCAAAAAACCTGTCTGGAACTAACATTTAATTTCACCACCTCTCTCTCATTTAATCGACTATATAGCACTAGACAATTTCCCGAACACAACAAATCGTTGCCCACCTTGTTCGCGAAGCAAAGCCACCGAATCGCCGACACTAAGCGACACATCTGAAATAACCGACAACTGCCCTCCAGACAAGATTAACCTGTCTGAAATGTCGATTGTAAGAGGGCTAACTTGACGAATTGTGCCGTACATAACACAAACTGGTTTTTCAGCCTCGACAGCATCAACAGCCGCAGTCTTAATAAGCCCCGCAATATCCATAAATCAGACCCCTCCTACTTCCAAATTCAGCTCCAAATTCATTAAAACTTTCCCGCTCGATATAACGTGAGTGCATTTATTAACCGTAGCTCTCCCAGAAAGTGCAGAAATCCCCGAAAACTGAAGGCGAACCATAGAACCACCTCGAACCCGAAAATCGCCAACAACATTTCGCAAACTAAGCGAACTTTCATTAACGTTTTTAACTTTGAGAAGGGCAGCTGCCTCAGCGCTAAGCAAAACATCATTACGCACTCCGATTCGCGCATAATGTTGTAAAATTCCCAGCCTCGCCTCACTAACAGGGTCACTTTTGACAGAGAACTCCCGCTCTCCAGTACGCCCGCAATAACGAGTGACCTTAATCCGATTACGCCGCTTATCAATGCAAGAAGAAAAGCGAACCTCAGAAACATTAGCGTTATCGAGAACCACGCCAGATTCCATTGAATCGCGACTTTTTAGGACAATGCGACCAAAATCGTCATACAAAATAAACGAACGTGAGGTCTGCAAAAATTCAAGTTCCAAAGCGTTTTGAATAATTCCCAAAAGGCTAACATTATCCTCAACCCGCGAAGGAATTATATAACTAGTTTCTTGAATTTCGCCAGTTCTCAACCGATAATCATCAGTAAGCATACGAAGAACGTCACAAGCACGCTTGTCGGAATAAACATAAGTGTCCCGATTCAGAAAATATCGAAGCTGGTCAAAAGCCGTAATAGTAATAATCGAATTAGTAGAAGCTCTCCGAAAACAAATACCGTAGAAAGCTCCCGAGAGCGGGCTTTGCTCGCTTGAAGAGCTTAAAGCTCCCGAGAGCGGGCTTTGCTCGCTTGAAGAGCTTAAAGCTCCCGAGAGCGGGCTTTGCTCGCTTGAAGAGTGCGTGCCCCGATTGCGAACTCGAAGGCTAATAAAATCCCCCTCTCGAACTGGAAACCGAGAATCAGAAAGCATAGAAAATCGCAAGCAAGAAGCTCTACCACAATCATAACTCTCAAGCATTATTTCCCCGAAAATCACAGGCTCAAACGAACATGAATCGTTGATAACCCGAAGTTCAACATCCATAAAAATCACCACCACATTTTTAATTTAACTGACTATAAACCTAACCCTAGCTAAGGAATCGTCAAAACCTGCCCCGGATAAATCGTATGATAAGGATTTCCAGTACCACGATTTCTCCCGTCAATCAAAGCTCGATTAGATTCATAAATTTCACGCCAGCGGTTGCCGTCAGAAAAAAACCTGTGTGCAATTAGCCAGAGCGAATCTCCTGAAACCACAGTATATGTGCGAGGGATAGAAACTGCCCCCTCACGAACCGTAGGCGTATAAGTTCCAGAAATAACCCGCACAGCCTGAACTGCTCGATGTTCCAAAAGCGTAATATCAACATAAATGTCAGAACCCTTGACGGCATCTTCACGAAGGTGCAAACTCTCAAGAAATACGTTCATAATATAAGTGGCTTTGGTAGAACGCCCAATTTTTCTACGCACAATAAATCGAAAAGGCTCACCACGTTCTTTTACTCGAAGTAGGTCGCCTAAAATCAAATCACCACACCGAAATCCACCAGAATAGTTAGCAAAAGGATACTCTCTCCAAGGGAGCATGGCAGTAAAAGTGATTTTCGCCAGCCGCCCATCAGCCGCAGACCCCGGAGGGCGTGGAGTGACTGGTAAAGTAACCTCACGCCCAGAAGCTAGTTCAACACGGCGAATGTTCTGTCCATAATTAACACTAAATCGCTCTGGTGCAACAGGCAGGCGAATATCGCCTATAAAAAAGCTATACATCTAAAACTTCACCCCCTCAACCGCAGTAGTAACAGCGTCCGACAATCGCTCACAAAAAGCAGACATAAGCATATCAACATCAGCTCCAGAACCCGAGTGTGAATCGCCAACCCGAACTTCGTTATAAGCATTAAGATTAACGGTAACAGGAGGAGAATTAACACCCGAACCTCCCACAGTATTATTAACAATCGGGGCTGGTAAAGCCTGCAATTCCTGCGACTCAGAAACCAAAACAGAATTATTAACAACAAGCTCATCAGTTTCAGAAAATTCAGAATTATTAACAACGCTATTGACATTTTCGGAAAAATCAGATTGATTAATAACACTGTCAGAACCATCAAAAATATCAAGAATATTTGAGACATGAGCCGCCCGAAAATCCGAAACAAGAACATTCTCATCATGATTGTAAAAAACATCTGGCGATTGAACCAAAATATCTGAACGAGCAAAAACGTCAGAGTTATTAACATTACTAACAAAGTTTTCAACATTGTCAACAACCCGATTTGAACTATTGTCAATTTCAAAAACATCAGTAAGGTTGTGTTCGTCTTTGTTAAGTTCAATCAAAACATCTGGTGAACCGAAACTATAATTAAAGCAATTCAAAGTTGGGAGTTCGGCTTCACACGAAACCAAAACATCAGAAACATTAGTAAGCCCTTCAACGTTAGAAGATATTTCTTCGATTTCGGCAAAACCCGAATTTAAATCATTTAAGTCATTCAAATCATCACCCCTTTTTTTCATTATTAACCCGCACGAAAAGTCTTAGCCCTCACGGCAAAGCCGCTCGGGACTTTTCGTGCTCAAAATAGCTCTGCGGCTCATTTTCTGTGAAAATAACCGCCACAGTTAGCCGATTAATTCGCCACGACTAATCGCGCGAATTAATATTTATCTGAATAGAAGCAATAATAAACGCTCGTTCATTGGCAGACAATTGCAAAAAATCAGATGGCAAAAGATTAAATTTGTGTAAACAATAATGGGCGACTTTAGCATAAAAGTCACCCGTTATTAGTTTTTTGCCGATTCAACCTTTTCATTGATAGAAGCTGAATTTTCCCCAAATTGCAAAACAAATCGAACAAAAGCCTGATATTCATGAGGGTTGTCGATAAGCTCACGAATCAAATCTTCAGGCGTACTGACATCGTATGAGTTTTGTAAATTAGCGTTATAAAGATTAGGTGAAACAACAGCCAAAGCCGCAATTTTCGCCATATAACGAGAAGCGTCAAGCCGAAATCGTGAATGAGTAGCATCATAAATCATACACTCCTCACGAACAGCCTCATCTTCGCTAGTAGAAATAGCCCGAACCTCCCACAAAAGCGGAGAACCATCAGGAGCTAAAAGCGAAGAGGTAGCAGGAAAAAAAGCGTTCTCTTTTTTAACCTTGTTATCTTTCAAAAACAAAGACAAGTTTTCCATAAAAATAGTTCCTTTCATAAGGCAACCTCCGAAAATGCACACATGGTTTTTAGAGGTTGTCTTAAATCATAAAAATGTAGGGGGAAACCGCGAACGGTCACCCCCAAAAAGTCAGAACAATCGTTGAATTATCTCATTCCAGAAAGCTGACGAAATCTTTGTGGCATTCTGAAATCCTCGAACGTAAACTCAAGTTTTTCATCAAGATATTCGCCATTAGCGTCAAACTTAGCCAGAATCCCGCCATCGATATTACAATCAACAAACACAACAGTTTGTCTGCCGACTGAAGAAGCAGGGTCGTTATTAGAAATCTGGATTTCAAAATAAACATCCTCACCAGAATTTTTGTAACGGAGCATCATATCTCTAAATACCGAAGAGTTATAATGGAAAGTAGCCTTACCAGAACCTCTCCACCCAGTAGACTTGTTGCCCATACCAGTACGCCCTAAAATAGGAACTTTGGTCTTAGTCCTTTCAAACTTAGCTTCAAAATCAATCGCCTGCATAAAATTGAATCGATTGCCGTCAATAGTGATAAAACACTCCGCTAATTTAGCAGAAACAGCATCACGCCCACGCATAACCATATTGTTAGCCATAAAATATTTCCTCCATATTACTCCGCAACGAAAGTTTTAACACTCACGGCAAAGCCGCACGTGACTTTCGTTGCTCAAAATGCCCCTGTTTCTCGTTTGCCTACAGCAAACAACCGAAACAGCTGGGCAGATACTAATTCACAAAAACGTCAAGACATTTGTTGCGAATTAGTATTAAAAACTATAGCCCATTTCAGACGAGCTTCGGGGTCGGCAGAGCCGCCCCTCCGGCTCTTGCTTTGCTTCGTCGAGCTTCGGGGTCGGCAGAGCCGCCCCTCCGGCTCTTGCTTTGCTAAGCTATAAAACAAGTCATATAAACCTGAGCCATAGCATTAACAATCGTTACTTTGTTATTAACCACGACTGAACGCTTATCATCTCCTGGGAGAACCTCAACATCTTCATCAGAAAAGTTTTCAATAGCACGAATGCGTTCTAAATCCTCGTGGTGTTTTACTATATCAGCCCAGAGGCTAACACGCCCAGCCTCATCGTTAGGAACGGTTCCAAGATATCTATCATTAAACAACCTCGCAATGTCAGATGCTATTTGGTCGATTACACGAATAGTCTGATTGTCCTTAAACACCTCGCCTTTAGTATCACTAACAGTAGTAAGAGAGTTAATGTCAGCCAAAACTCGAAGCGTTCCACCTACTCGATGAAGTGTAAATAACCCATCACGAATAGTATCCTCAAGCTGGCGACCTGTAAAATCGGCGAACACACTAAACTCCCCATCATAAACACGGTTAAGGTTAGAACGGTTGATTTGTGCACCAGCAATAAGCCCAGTAACCCAATAAACAAGAGCAGATTTAGGAACATCATCATCCATGACAGCGTTTTTGACAACAATAACCCCCTCATGGTCAGGGGCGAGGTTGTCGCCAGAACCGTTAAAAACAACACACTGCGTCTTAACCCCGACATTATCACGCAAATTCTTGACATACGAAACAAACATAGAATTAATACGTGGGTCTTCTGAACACACTCCAATAGCATTAACTCCCTCACCCTCGATTTTGTCTAAGAAACGTTGATAACTTGAAACACTAACATCTCCATTAGAACCATCAGCGAAAGGGATGCCCGCAGTTTCAACCAAAACCACTTCACGATTCCAAACAACAAAATCATTATCACGAAGAGAAGCCGCAGAAGAAACTGTTTGTGAATCCACTAAAGTTCCACCAATAAAAGTACGAACCCTAAAGTCAGAAGCCGAAGAATCAGAAGAAGTATCCGAAACCTCGTTAATAACAACAGTCAAGTCATTACCACGTTCCCCGGCATACTTAGCAACCCCTAACTCGCACGAAGCCTTTTCACCACCAGAGCCTAAACGATAAGCATAAAGAGTACGAATATTGCGGAACAACTCACGAATCCCCTTTAATTTGTCATCAGCATAATCATACCCAAAAATACTAAGTGAATTTCGGACAAAATCTTCATTAGTAACCGAAAAGACATTGTCTTCAACTCCCCAATCAAGCTCCAACGGGAAAGCAGCCGCCCCCCTCTCCGAAAGCATAGCACCCGAACGTGCCAAAGAAACAAAGTTCACATAAACTCCCGGTAAAATCTTATTTTGTGCGATAAACGCACCACCACCTAAAGCCATAAAAATTTCCTCCATGTTAAATTTCCGCAAAATTTCTATTGTGATGAAGATGCCCCATAGTTTCAGGAACATCTTCAACCCGTTCGACAAAAATATCATAACTAACAAAAAAGCTAAGCCCCTTGTCAGAATATTCGCCCTGCATAGAATATCCCCGAAGTGGTTCGCCCACAGAAACAAAGATATACTCAAGACAAGTAAACAACCGCT
Source organism: Oscillospiraceae bacterium (assembly GCA_009786985.1). GTDB lineage: Bacteria > Bacillota > Clostridia > Oscillospirales > Ruminococcaceae > Ruminiclostridium_E. Next base: position 2,280 of record WRGW01000054.1, on the reverse strand, counting down.
CCAAAACATCAGCACACTCAAGTTGAATGTCGCCTAAAGCCCCAGAAGCAGGTTGTCTACGAACATTAGCAGGAACATACTCGACACAAAGCCCCACAGTTCGCAAATATCGATTGCCGAGAAGTGGGACATTACTAAATCTCCGTTCTCGAACGCTCCCGCTCTGCGGAATACGACTGGTAACAAATAAAAGTGGTTTTACCTCGCCCGCAGAACCAAAACGCCCGCCCGAACGTCCATCAGAACGCTCAGTCAAAACTTCATAATCGCCCTCACCAAATTCGCTGATTAAAGCCGTTTGAACTCCAGTAATTATTTCACTAACCATAACAACCTCCGTTTAGCAAGACGAGAGCGCGTCCCGTAGAGGCGGCTCTGCCGTCTCGTAGGGATTAGCTTGAAGTCTCGCTTCGTCGAGATAACCCCACTCCAAACGAGCAAGACGAGAGAGCGTCCCGTAGAGGCGGCTCTGCCGTCTCGTAGGGATTAGCTTGAAGTCTCGCTTCGTCGAGATAACCCCACTCCAAACGAGCAACTCTCGCTTTGCAAAGCCCGTTTTGCGGGGGCATACTCTTGTTTTACTAACCATTAGAGATAATCCTTGCAATCGGGATTTTGGCATGGTCAATATAAGTGTCACAATCGATGTTAGCAAGCGTCCAGTTCTCACCCTCGGAAAGTTCATCATCAGTAGGCGAAACGGAAGACTGAATCTGCTTTTCATAACTAATCCCGTAAGGTGCAAATACCTTTCGCTGACGCATGAAGAGTGCGTCCTCACCGCCATTGGTTTTAGGGTCACGAGCCAATTCATAAGCGTTTTTGACAGGGAGGTCTTCGTAAGCAAACGCCCCCTCTCCAAAAATATAAGTTGTATACTTATCGCCGTCAACTGGCAAGTCATCACAGATGATTACAAGTCGCCCACTCCAAGTACCAAGCTGAATTTCACGAGTAATTCCCTCTTTATCAGTATACTTCATAAACTGAAGCAGGTTTAAATTTTCAAGCGTAGTAGCAATGGTAGAGTGCATAAGCACAACAGTAAATGCTTTCTTGTTAGCACCACACGCACGATAAGCCGCATTGTTGAGTGCGACTGGGGTAATAACCCCACCATCAGGGCCTCCAGAGATGTCATAAGTGTGAGCAGTAACAAACTTCTCGTTTTGAGTACCCTTCATAGAAAACACTCCATCAAGAATAGCACGCAAAATCCCTAAATCCAAATCGTCCTTATACTGTGCGACTTGTCTTGCGACTGAATCCATAAAATCACCGCCGCCAAGGTCATAAACAAAGTCCTTCTCTACCCAGCCCTTAGCTCGCCCGACAACCACGACCCCTTGCTCAAACACCTTAGCACGAGCAGTAGAAATATCAGTAGCCCCATCATAGTTATAAGCGTCTCCATCTAAAGCACCACGCATAATAATGCGAGAATAACCAGAAGACCCAGCTCCAGAAAACGCACAACGAATATCGGGGTTAGAAACCAAAGCCTTAGCCTTAATCAGCTCATCAGCTTTAAGCCCCTTAGTCTTTTTAACCGAATAAGCAAAAGCCTTAGGGTTAAACTTGCAAGCACTAAATTTAGTAGTTCTCATATAATTTTTTTCCTCCATATAATTTTTTACACGACCGCTGCATGACCAATGTAGGGCGAATTTTCCTACAAAAATCAAATCCTTGCTTGAGGATGGCTCTCAAGAAATTCACAAAGCTCAGAATAACTAAGTTGCGAAAAGTCAACTCGTTTATCTGGAACTTCATTACCAGCCTCACCAGAAGAAGCCGAGGAAAGCATTGGTTTCTCACAACCGCACCTCTTAGAATTAAGCGAGTTGCATGATTCAAAACATTCGCAAATCACCGCTGACAATTTTTTAACAGCAGAACCAACTGCGGTCTCAACACAGCGAGAAATCAACGAATCAAGTACCCCATCAGCATCACAGTCTGGTTCGCAATCAGCGTCAACTTCGCCTGAATACCCAGATTCCAGAGTAACATCACCAACCACAACCTCATCAATCAAATTTTTCATATAACAAATACCTCCTTTCAGATTTTTCAGACAAAAAGGAAAAGAGCCACTGACTATAGTCAGTAACTCTCACCCGATTTGTCCATAATACCATTTTATAACCCAAAAACTATATTCAGTGCCAGTTCACGTTGCAAAAGCCAAACAAGAGTATCCCCCAGAGGGGGAATTTACTTCCCCCGTCGGGGGTATCTCGACGAAAGCAAAACAAGAGTATGCCCCGAAAGACGGGC
>WRGW01000053.1 GCA_009786985.1 Oscillospiraceae bacterium | reverse complement strand
CCATTGCGATAATCAAAGAAAGTATTCGTGATAAGACTGCAATTCCAGTAAATTCAATTATAGACATAGAACACATGATGAAGAAAAACAAAAGAGTACAAGCAAAGTTTAAGAAATTGGTCGCTATCGTCTGTGTGATGACTTTGCCGACCATAGGGGCATTAGCCTTGTGGTCAATCAAAGGAATGTGGATACCGTTTGCTATCGTATTTCCGTTATCTCAATTATTGGGTATTTTTCTCATGCGACATTTTTACACAGATACAGCATTCATTTGTGCTGAGTGTAATGGGATTTTTCAGCCAGAATTTAGAAAAATTATGTTTACTAGTGGTACAACGAAAGCTAGATGGCTGACTTGTGAAAAATGTGGACATACTGGTTACTGTGTCGAAACAATAATTTAGATTGGGGATATGACGATGTGGAGTGTGTTGCAGAGCTTATAAGAGTTGATTTTGAATAGATTTCCCCTTAGTTAATGTTAAGCGACTATACCAAATACCAAAAAGCACGAGTTACAAAACTCGTGCTTTTTTGATTGTACTTGACAGTTAATTCAGTAAACGACACTATTCAGCGGCTATGGTCCAGTTACCGTCTTCTCTAACTTCCCAAAATGCGTAACCGTCACCAAAGTCAACGATTTCTGTTACGTGATTTATGGTTTTTGATTCTTACACGGGCAGACAGCATCGCATTATTATGTTCTCTTCCGTATGCTGAACACGTTCATTTCGTATCGTTGTGGCTTGCTGCGTGCCTATGATTTACACCTGCTGGGTTGAGAAAGTGAACCTCAAATTGCTTCACAGATTCTATTAACTCCCCTAATCCATACATCATAGCAGCAACTAGTGCTGAAAAAATACTGCCACCAAATAAAATTGCGTAACCAATATTTCTTTGCATTTGCATTTGACTAATACCCCACATACTATCAATATCAATTAGTCGAATGCCTATGCTGATGCTTGCCGGCATCCCAAAACCAGCAATAAGGACAGAAAATCCTTGCAAAATCCTTGCAATTGAACTTTTCATTTTACGAACATCTTGTTTGGCTTTCTGTTAGACTTTTCAAAAAATTAAAAAAAATTTTCAAAAAACGCTTGACAAATCAAAAATGTTATGTTATCATAGTGTAGTAGTGATGTGGTACACGGTTACTTAAAGCTACTATAACTCAAAGAGAAAGGAGTGAATGTAAGCATGAATTTTACCGAAAAATGGCGTGAGTTTGACAGTAGTTCTCCAATTTACGGGCAGATTATTGTGAATTTTGAGCGTGCGATTGTTCGAGGGGAAATCGATGCTGGTGCGAGAATCCCCTCAATTAGAGAGCTTTCTGGAAAACTTAAAGTAAACACAAATACTGTTCAAAGGGCTTATCAGGAAATGGAACGAAGCGAACTTATTTATTCACAGAGAGGAACTGGGTATTTTGTAATGAATAATAAAGAAATTACTAATTCAGTGAGAGAAAAAATGGTTTCACAAACAGTCAAAGTTTTTTTAGAAGAGATGTATGCGCTTGGATTTAATAATCAAGAAATCGAAGGTGAAATCGTTAAAGCGATTAAGGCTAATTCTAATGAAAATGGAGGGCAAAAGCATGAGCAGTAATACTTTATTACAAATCAAACGCCTTGAAAAGAAATACCCACGTGTAATGGCGTTAGATGATGTTGATTTTGAAGTAACGGGCGGAAAAATCATAGGACTACTCGGTCCGAATATGTCGGGTAAGACAACTTTGCTAAAATCTATAGCGGGATTGGTCACCCCTGACCGTGGTGAAATTATATATCCTAACAACGTTACTGGAATTGATAGGTTGAAGACATTTTCATTCTTGCCAGATACGCTTAGCTTTCCAGCTTATATGAAAGTGAGAGATGCTTTTACCTTCTATTCTGATATGCACAGCGATTTCTGTGGCGAAACTGCTGAAAAATTAGCGATAATCTTAGAATTACCAATGGACCGGGTTCTAAAAAAGCTGTCTAAAGGAATGCAGGAACGTGTTTCACTTGCACTTACTTTTGCCCGAAAAGTTCCGTTATACCTACTTGACGAACCACTTGGAGGAATCGACCCTCTGGGAAAAACTAAAATTATGGAAGCTATTCTTACTGCACCAGATGAAGATTCGACAATTTTGCTTTCAACTCACTTAGTCAAAGACGTAGAGAATATCTTTGATAGCGTAGTGTTTATCCGAAATGGCAAAATCATCTTTAGTGGTGATTGTGATGAAATTCGTGAAACGCATAACAAAACAGTCGAGCAGCTGTATATAGAAATGTTTACTCAAGCAGCTATTTATGGAGGGGGTGTGTTGTAATGGAATCAAAAAAAATAAATCATAACCAATCTCAAACACAGATGACAGCACTTCAGAGATTACAACAAGGAATCACGCAGAAAACAAGCGGATTTGGGGTGCAGTTTAAGCATAACATCTTGTCGCAAAAGCTAATCCGAACAATAACGCTTGTCTGTGTAATTGTGGTGAACTTATTTTTTGGTGTTTTCGGAGCATTGGCGGTAACGGCATTTGAGAGAGGCAGTAATGACCAAAGCAATCCAGACTATTTTATATCAATGGGGATTATGTTTTCTGTTCTCGCTTTTTTAGGAATTGGAATTACAGCGTTAATAGTGATGGTCACAAATTATAGAGGTGTTTTTGACACACCGAACTGTTATGCAAATCTTTTGACACCAGTAAAACGCTGGAAAATCATCCTCAGTCGTATTCTGACTAATATGGCGTTTGATGTTTTTACAGCACTAATCGCAGGGTTCGGGCTTTTGTGGCAGATTTATAATCAGCAAAAGTTTTCAGAAATACTTTGGGAGCGTAATGGTTGGGGAGGGAATCCTAATAGCATTTTCTTTATTTCTGAAAATATGAACTATTTCTTTTGGTTAATCGCAATTGGAATTGTGTATTACTTTATGCTACAAGCAGTGGTTTACTATTGGGGTGCGATTAGTAAGAGCTTTTTTTCAGCAAGAAAATACACACGAATACTCACTGGTATAGTGGTATTAGGGACTGTTCTTGTACTAAATACTATGGATTATTTACTACTGTTACCAGGAATAGGCACGGACTTATCTTTTGACCAGGCTGGTCGTTTACCACTTTTTTTGATAAGCATTCCGATATATCCAGAATTTAACCCTGTGAGTGTGATTACGTTTATTGTAATCAGTCTAATAAGAGGAATAGCACTGTTCTTAGCGGCATCACACTTAATTGAAAGGAGAATTGACTTATGAATAGGAACAAATCGTTCAAAAGAGCGGGTTTGGCTCTGTTACTACTAATCGTGATTGTGTTCTCGTTTAGTGGTTGTGTAATCGTAGGGTTTGGCAATCATAGACCAATTCGTCATGGTGTTGGTGAAATTCGTGCGTTTGATTATGAGATTGATAGCTTCACCAGACTAAATGTGTATGGTGATTTTAATATTGTAATCTACAACACTGGTGAAGCGGGTGAATTTTCGCTTGAAATTGAAATGGAATCAAACTTAGCACGTTATGTAAATGTAGATGTCTCAGATGACGCACTGACTCTAACAGGGATTGGGCTTAGAAATGGTGATGATAGAAGACTGCGTGCTAATCTCACCATTCCGGAAAAACATATCATTCTTTCTAAAAGTTCGAATAGAGGTTGGAGTAACATTAGATATCACAGCGAAGTCGAATACTGTGATGATTGTGGAGTAGATACGTGGATTGGTTGTTCGTGTTCTGGAAATCATCCTTCGTGGGGGTGGGAACACGGTGTCGATGAATGTTGTTGCGACCGCTGGAATGATGATATTTGTATCTATTGCGGGTTCCACGAAAGCGATATTGTTTTCTGTAGGCATTGCTGGTACGATGAAGAGGATGAAAATGATGCTGTTGAGGAGGTCTATTGAAAAATAATCAAGAACGTGAAAATTTTTCAAAAAATGTCGAAAAAAACGTTGACAAGCAGAAGGTTTCGTGGTACAATAAATATTAGACCTTACGCTGGAACGAAACCTCTGCACGAGTGGAGTTTTGAAGCAAATTTTGCCATATAGTCGATTAACCCAAAAATCAGCAAGTATTTGCGGTCTGTTTTCCGCCATACTGCGTTGATTTTTCTGCAAAAAACTGTTGATATTTGAGGTAAAATCCACTAAGTGGCCGATGTTCGTTGTCAGAAATCATAAAAAATTCAAGGAGTGTGTTTCTAAATGAAAAATCATGAGCTAACTTCTCAAAAAAACGATGTAAAATTTGTTCAAAAGCGGATTGCTTCATTAAAAGTCCGTAAGGGAGTATCTGGTTCTAAAATGAGCCTTGAGTTAGGGCATACTAAAAATTACATCAGTAATATAATTAATGGGAATGCATTGCCATCAATCCCGCAGTTGTTTGCGATTTGTGAGTATTTTGGGATTAACCAAATGGAGTTTTTCGACATTCGGTCTAAGCATCCATCGTTGGTGAGCGAAGTTTTTGATATAATTCGTGATTTTAACGCCAATGATATGAAAAAGCTTCTAAAATTCGCAAAAAAAATAAAAGTTGAAACTTGAATTGTGCGGTGTTACCTTAATAATGCACTTTGAGCAATAAACGGTGTAAATCTACTCACCAAATTTGAGCCATTCACATATAGTACAATACATTCAAACGGGCATCGAGGTCGCGAACTCGAGAGTTTGTGAGAGTGAATCTTGAAAAAGAGGTATTAGTTATGTGTAGGGAAAGATTTCAAGACAATATAGGTTGTGGATGTAACGGGTCTGGTTGTAGTGATTGTGGTTCTAACGAATGCAATGACCGTGGTTGCGGTTGTAATGGACGAGGCAATGATGCGTGTTCAGGTATCCGCAAAGCCAAAAAAGGAGCGCATGAAGTTGCGAGAGGGCTCGACGAAATCAATAGCGGTATTTGCCAAATCGAAAAAGAATTAAGTAAACCGCGCGTTCAATGTGTCACAATCGACCCGCTTTGCCCCTCTTGCAGATAATTTCTGAGGGGCTAATCTTAAAACTCAAGAAATCCCTCGTATTGTAATAACAATGCGAGGGATTCGCTTGTAAATTGTGTGAAAATCTGCTATAATGGGTCTAATATTAACCCGCACGAAAAGTCTTAGCTCTTCACGGTAAAGCCGCTCGGGACTTTTCGTGCTCAAAATGGCTCTGCGGCTCATTTTCTGCGAAAATAACCTCCGCAGTTAGCCGATTAATTCGCCACGACTAATCGTGCGAATCAATATTTTGATTTTTGGAGGTCTAATGTCAAGATTAGTGTGTGAAAAAATTAAAGTCGAAATTATGCGATATAATCTGCTCAAGGCTATTAAGATGAACACGATTACGGTTGCCATTAGTGGTGGTGCTGATAGTGTTGTGCTTCTTCACGCACTGCTACAGTTAAGAGAGGAACACGGATTCGGGGTTGATGCTTGTCACATCAACCATAATCTTAGAGGTGCTGAAAGTGATGCTGATGAGGCTTTTGTGCGAGATTTGTGTAAACAATTCGGAATAAAACTTACTGTGCATTCAATCGATGTAAAAGCGTTACAGCAAAAACATCAAGGCATCGAAGAAGCAGCACGTAATGCCCGCTACAGCGTGTTTGTAAAACAAGCGGTGACTGCGACAGCCCATACAATGAGCGATAATACTGAAACTGTGCTGTTGAATTTGATTAGAGGGACAGGGCTTAAAGGATTATGTGGCATTCCGCCAGTTAGAACTTGTGGCGGCGATGGAAATGGTATAATTATTCGACCTTTGCTTTATTGCGAACGTTCAGAAATAGAAGAGTATTGCTACGAACATGGTCTTAGTTTTGTCACTGATTCAAGCAACCTTTCTTTGGATTTTACACGTAATAAAATTAGGCGAACTTTACTCCCACTCATAAAAGAAATCAATCCTTCTTTTGACGCTACGGTGACACGAACCTGCGAAATTCTAAAAGAAGATAGCGATTTTTTAGAGCAAAGTGTAACAGAAATCGCTCGAAAGTGTTCTTTTGATAATGGAATCAAAGTAGAATCTTTAATAAAATATCAAAAACCACTCCTCACTCGAATAATTATGCAATTTTTGTCACACAATAATATATCACCATCTAATCGGATGGTTTCACAAATATTAGAATTAATTGAAATTGGTAAAGGTAAAATCAATCTCCAAAAGCATAAATTTGCTTTAATAGATGATGGAATCTTGGAGATTCAGACAATTTTTCAAAATTATCGAAACTAAGTGAAAATAAAGTTGACAAATCGTCATTTTTATGATATACTTAGATTTAGCTTGAAAAATTTAGGCTGTGAATATGGTAATCTATAGTATTGTGTGGTGATGAATTATGGAAACTAAAACTAAAGATGTCAAAAAAGTTACACGGGTATTGTATAGTAAGGAGCAGATTGCCGAAGCGGTAAAACGTGTTGGTGCTGAAATCACACGTGATTATGCTGGTAAAAAGCCACTATTTATAGGTGTCTTAAAAGGCTCGTTTGTATTCATGGCGGACTTGATTCGTGAAGTCGATTTACCGTGCCGTACTGATTTTATGTCGGCAAAATCTTATGGAGAAGGCACGGTGAGTTCTGGGTTCGTGCGGATTGTTAAGGATATAGATGAAGTTGTTGAAGGCCGCGATGTAATTGTGGTTGAAGATATTCTTGATACTGCAAACACTCTTTCTAATGTGTGCGAAATCTTACATTCACGTAATCCAGCGTCTTTGAAGATTTGTACTTTCCTTGATAAAGAAGTTGACCGAAAAATCCTTCTCACGCCAGATTATTTTTGCTTCCGTGTAGAGAATGAATTTGTGGTGGGATATGGATTAGACTATGCCGAAAAATTTAGGAATTTGCCTTATCTCGGTGTTTTGGATGATGCGTGAGTTTTTTTATGTCTTGTGAGTGATGTGAGTTAAAATCAACTATTATTAAAGACGGGAGAATTTTAATCAATGCAAAAAGGTGCAAAAGGTTTTACGATTTATGTTTTAGCAATCGTAGCGATTGTGGCAGCACTTTATTTCGGCTTTTCTTTTTTGGGAGATGCTGATAACAATGCTGAAGACGAAATTGCGTTTTCGGATATTATGGTGGAATTCGATAATTTTAATGTCATTTGGTACAGGTTCAATCTCGGGAACTCACGGCTCGAGTTTCGCCTGCGTGGTGATTACCCCGATAAAATTCACACTTATGTAGTGCCGTATCAGACACTTTTTGTTATGCACACACAAGATTATCGTCAACAGTTTAATGAGCGTTATCCTGATGAACCACTACACCAAGACTTTATTGCAGTCAGAGATAACTCTTTTATTACGCAATTTTTACCGTTTATTCTGTTGATTGCAGTTATGATTGGTTTTACTTTCATAATGCTCAGACAGACTACTGGTGGCGGAAAAATGTCAAACTTTTCGAGAGCGAACACTCGTAATCAGCCTTCGAGTGGGAAAAAAGTTACTTTCGTTGACGTAGCTGGTGCTGATGAAGAAAAAGAAGAACTCGAAGAAATCGTAGATTTTCTCAAGAATCCGAAAAAGTATCAAGAAATCGGTGCGAGAATCCCTAAAGGCGTGCTACTTGTAGGACCTCCAGGTACTGGTAAAACATTACTTGCTAAGGCGGTTGCTGGGGAAGCTGGTTGTCCGTTCTTTTCGATTAGTGGTTCTGATTTTGTGGAAATGTTTGTTGGTGTGGGTGCATCACGTGTGAGAGATTTGTTTGAACAGGCGAAAAAACACGTTCCGTCGATTATTTTTATTGATGAGATTGATGCAGTTGGTCGTCAAAGAGGAGCAGGGCTTGGTGGTGGTCATGACGAACGTGAGCAGACACTGAACCAGCTTTTAGTAGAGATGGACGGATTCTCTCCGAATGAAAATATTATAATCATCGCCGCAACTAACAGGCGCGATATTCTTGACCCTGCACTACTCCGTCCAGGTAGATTCGATAGACAGATTGTCGTAAATTATCCAGATATTAAAGGCAGAGAAGAAATTTTAAAAGTTCATACTCGTGAGAAGAACTTAGCTCCAGACGTTTTACTCTCAACAATTGCAAAATCGACAGCGGGGTTTACTGGTGCAGATTTAGAAAATCTTGTAAACGAAGCAGCGTTATTAGCTGCACGTGCGAATAAAAAAGCGATTACCGAAAAAGACATTGAAGAAGCAACAATCAAAGTTGTTGCAGGTCCTGAAAAGAAATCACGTGTAGTCACCGAAAAAGAACGTAAATTGACCGCTTTCCATGAAGCGGGTCATGCGATTTGCACTTATTTTTGCGAAACGCAAGACAAAGTGCATATGGTGACGATTATTCCACGCGGAACCGCTGGTGGATTCACGATGTCGCTCCCTGAACAGGATAAAAATTATATCAGTAAGCGTGAATTTGAAGAAGATATCGTTGTGTTGCTCGGAGGGCGTGTTGCTGAAAGTTTAGTTCTTGACGATATCTCAACTGGTGCATCAAGTGATATTAGCCGTGCGACTTCGATTGCACGAAATATGGTGACACGATATGGGTTTTCTGAAAAGTTAGGGCCGATTGTTTATGGACATGAAAATCCTGAAGTTTTCTTAGGGCGTGATTATTCTCAAGGGCGTAACTATTCTGAAACTGTAGCTGCTGAAATTGACACTGAAATTCGTTCTATTATTGAGGTTGGTTATAAAAAAGCAAACGAAATTGTTATAACAAATCGTGCTAAATTAGATGAAGTCGCTGAATATCTTATGAATTATGAAAAAATTGATGGAGATGATTTCGCTAAACTGATGAAAGGCGAACTAGACTTAGATGCAAAAAAAGCAGAATGTGACGCTGATAGAATCGCACAGGAAAATCTTCGTAATAATAGTGAAAGTTCTGGCGAAGGTGAATCAAATCCAAGTGGCTTATAAATGTTTGGTAACACCGCTGGGCAAGAGTCCTGCACCCCTCTCGCTTCGCGCGTGAGAACGACGCAGAGCATCGGGGTATTCACCCCCGAACTTTCAATAAAAATCAACCCAGTCGAGCAGGTAATACCTGCACGACTGGGTTGATTTTTGTCCCACTGATTGGCACACGGGTGGGTGTCTATTCGTGTGTACTTTTGCGTTCAAGCCTTTCACGTTCAGCTTGAGGTTTTCTTATATATTTTGGCATAAGCTCTTTAGGTGAAACGAGTGGACATTCGTTTTCATTGGCAGCTATACAGACGCTCACTGCGTTTTGTAATCGTAATATTTCAGGAGCGAGCATATATTTACCTTCAAAAAAATTGTGTGCAAGATTAGCACCATCTCCTACTAAAATCACTGTTGTGTTGTCGCAAAATTCTTGCTTCAATAGTTCCAGTTCTTTTTCTAACATTTCCAGTGGAATCGCACGGTCTGGTGTTAATCGAGTGAGCTTTTCCCCCTCAATTCTAAATAGAGCGTTGTAGACTTCGTTTCGGCGCGCATCCATAACAGCACAAGCGATTATGGGGCTAGTCTGACCTATAAGATTGTATGCCAACCCCATCAAAGTCGAAACCCCGCACACTGGTTTGTTCAGTGCGAACGCCATTCCTTTGATTGCACTCACGCTAATTCTTAGCCCAGTGAATGAACCAGGACCACTCGATACAGCGAATATATCTATGTCTGAAATTGCAAGCCCGGTCGCTTTTAGAACGCTTTCGAGGAGTGGCATAAGTGTCTGCGAATGTGTTTTTTGTGGTGAATGTATGCTTGCAGTTGCAATGACTTCTCCCGCCCTCACAATCGCACACGATGCGGATATAGCCGAGCTGTCAAGCCCAAGTATTGTAGTATTACCCGAAAGGATTTTCTCCTCTTTTAACTTCATTGATTTCTATAACCCTCTCAGTGCTTTCTTCGGATTTTGAGCGTTTTTTGATTTTCACCGTGTGATATTTCTCAAACTCATTTTCGAGTTCTGGTATATTTTCTGCCCATTCTATTGCGAGAACGCCGTTTTCGATGTAATCATAAAAACCGATTGCTTCTAAATCATCTAATGTTTTGATTCTAAACAAATCGAAATGATACAATCCGCCATAATCGTTTACGAGTGCAAATGTAGGGCTATTCACCAGCCCAGAAATCCCAAGCCCCATTGCCATACCTTTGACAAAATGTGTTTTCCCAGCACCCATCTCACCGTAGAGTAAGACTACTGCGTTGGGTTCTTTATTTTTGAGTTCACTCGCAAAAATCATGCCACGCTGAATCGTTTCAGATACCGATTTTGTGATATAATCCGTTCCCCACACGCTCGACTTCCTCCAGTTATATAACTCCGCAACGAAAGTCTTATCTAATCGGGCGAACTTCGAGTTGCCTGCTCGTCGGCAGAGCCACCGACACTGCAACTCTCGTTTTGCGAAGCCCGA
>WRGW01000052.1 GCA_009786985.1 Oscillospiraceae bacterium | reverse complement strand
TTTGCCGTCTTGGAGTGGGGCTATCTCGACGACAGTTGCGAGACTTCAAGCCACCTGCCGACTGGCAGAGCCAGCCGCACTGTGGCTCTCGTCTTGCTTAAAAAGGCGGTATTATATGTTTTGGAAGAAAAAGAAAGAGGCTAATTTACTAGCAAAAGCCGCAAAATCGAGCAGTACAACTAGTTCAATAGGTTTTATCATCTGCGGGTTAGGAAACCCTGGTAGCAAGTATGAAAACACTCGTCACAATTGCGGATTTATGGTGGTTGATGATTTGGCGAAAAAACACGGTATAGCGGTAAAAAAACTCAAATTCAAATCTTTAACTGGTGAGATTAGCATTAACGGAGTTAAAGTTCTGCTAATGAAACCGTCAACGTATATGAACAAAAGTGGCGAGGCTGTTCTTGAAGCTATGCAATTCTACAAGCTACCCCCTGAAAAAGTTTTAGTTCTTTGTGACGATATTAATTTTGATGTCGGCGTAATCCGCATAAAAGAAAAAGGCTCTGACGGCGGTCAAAAAGGACTAAAAAATATAATAATGCTGTCTGGGAGTGATGCTTTCCTTCGCCTAAGAATCGGTGTAGGCAAAAAACCTCATCCCGAAATGCCACTATCGAGCTGGGTGTTATCCCCTTTCACCAAATATGAAGCCGAAGCCCTCGAATTTGCCTTAAAAAACTCAGTAGAAGCAGCAGAAATGCTCGCTACTGGGGAATCAATTTTGGCTATGAATAAATTTAATGGAGTTAAGTTTGATAATTAAACATAAAACCGCTTGACTTTTGCGGTAAATTGTGATATAATTAGACTTGTTTACTATTGGTAACTTTCGAGAACCACGTGTGCATTAGCACAATCGTTTAATTGTAAGATTTTTATCACATAAATGCTATGGAGGAAAAGGTCATGAAACCAATCGACATTAACGATATTTTGGATGAGGCTCGTGCCTTAGAAGCGTCGGACGTTCACTTTACTGCGGGGCTTCCACCGTTGGTTCGTCTACACGGTAGCATAAGAAAACTCTCTGGTTATCCAGATTTTAACGAACCTCTAATTATTAGCGTGATTAACCAAATCACATCAATCAAGCATAAACAAATCATCCAAAAAGGTGAAGATGCTGACTTTTCGTTCGTGTCAACCGCTGGATATAGGCATAGGGTAAACGTTTATCGTCAACGTGGATATCATGCAATTGCTTTGCGTCTACTTAGAAACGATATCCCGACTATGAAAGACTTAAATTTGCCAACAATCCTAGGTGATTTCGCACTCCGCCCGCGTGGTTTGGTGCTTGTTACTGGGCCTACTGGTTCTGGTAAATCGACAACGCTCGCTGCTATGGTAGACCATATCAATCGCAACAAAAACAGCCATATAATCACTATTGAAGACCCGATTGAGTATCTGCACAATCATAAACAATCTATGATTAACCAGCGTGAAATCAATGTTGACGTTGGTAGCTTTTCGGGTGCGTTACGTTCAGCCCTCCGTGAAGACCCTGATGTAGTCTTAGTCGGTGAGATGCGTGACTATGAAACCATTTCTGCTGCGATTACTGCGGCGGAAACGGGACACTTAGTTATGTCAACTTTGCATACCACTGGTGCTGCCGAAACGCTCGACCGTGTGATTGACGTTTATCCACCACACTCACAAGGACAATGTCGCTCACAACTTGCCAACTCGTTAGTTGCGGTAATTTCGCAAACGCTTGTCCCGACCGCTGATGACAAAGGGCGTGTTGCGGCACTCGAAATAATGTCAAACACTGATGCGATTGGTGCTATGATTCGTGAAAATAAAATATTCCAAATCCCTTCTGCGATTACGACTGGTAAATCTAAAGGAATGTTTAGCTTAGACCAAGATTTAGCGAGATTAACTCGTCAAGGCTACATCACCGAAAGTGTTGGAATGAGTCGCTGTCAAGATAGCAAAGAATACAAACGCTTCCTTGGTATGGTTATGTAAGCAAAACAAGAGTATGCCCCCGCAAAGACGGCTTTGCCGTCTTGGAGTGGGGCTATCTCGACGACAGTTGCGAGACTTCAAGCGGACTGCTCGACGACGAAGTCGCCGACACCTCCGCTCTCGTCTTGCAAAACAAGAGTATCCCCCCGAAAGCGGAGCTTTGTAAAGCGAGAGTTGCAGTGTCGTTGGCTCTGCCAACGAGCAGGCAACTCGAAGTCTTGCTTCGCTGTAGTGGGGGTATCTCGACGGCGAGACTTCAAGCTAATCCCTACGAGGTGGCAGAGCCACCTCTGCGGGACGCGCTCTCGTCTTGCAAAACAAGAGTATGCCCCCGCAAAGACGGCTTTGCCGTCTTGGAGTGGGGCTATCTCGACGACAGTTGCGAGACTTCAAGTTTCGATATCAACAATCTTTAATTAAAATCAGTCCGATTGTGTTAATCACAGTCGGACTGATTTTAGTTAGAGGTTTTCATTGTTTTTTAAATTCATTTTCTCAAAATTCGACTTCAAACCCAGCATAGCTTCACACTGCAACTCGTCTAAATCGCTTATGTCTAAAGTCACACGGCGTTCCACTCCAAGAAGATAATCAGTGCTGACACCGAGAATCCAAGCAAGCTCCGCTATGTTCTTCAAAGTCGGCGAACTTGCAGAATTTTCCCATGAATTAACTGCATTTTTCGTAATCCCCAAACGTTTTGCGACCTGCGATTGCGTAAGATTTTTTTGTGTACGAAGTTTTCTTATTTTGTCTGATAGACCGTATATCATTACATCACCCCTGTTAAGTATAACTTAATTTTGGGAAGAGTGATTTAATTTTAGTGAAACAATGATTGACTTTTGTTGAGAAATCGGTTTATGTGGCATTACAAAGACAATAAAACCACTCGCACCTAATGAAGCTGTCGCTGCCATTCCAATCACCTCTGAAAAACTTAATAGCAGTACTAACGCACCAAACAAAACAAGACACTGCCAAATCAAAGGTTTTAATTTTGATTTTTTCAAAATGTATTGAACCTTTCTTGTATTTCATATATTAGAGTAATAAGTAGAGGCGAACACAATTCACCTCTACTTATTACTCTATCTAAACAATGACCTTACAAGCGATTTCTTTCATAATCGCATTACAAAAATCCTCAAAGCTCATCACACCAGATAAACCGTCAGGGTCGCCTTTTCGGTTTCTGACTGCGATTGCTTTGTCCTCAACTTCTTTATCGCCGATTACTAACATATATGGTGTTTTATTAAGTTGTGCATCTCTAATTTTCATGCCGATTTTTTCGGTACGAGTGTCGAGTTCATAACGAATGCCAAGTTTTCTGAACTCCTCACACAGTTCTTCGCAATAGTCATTATGCCTATCCGCAATCGGGAGGATTTTTACTTGAACTGGTGCTAACCATAGAGGGAACGCACCAGAATACTTTTCGATTAAGAGTGCTAACGTACGCTCATAACACCCAAAAGCTGAACGATGGATTATATACGGATATTGTTTAGTATTTTCAGCGTCAGTATACACCATGCCGAACTTTTCTGCTAACTGAAAGTCAATTTGAACAGTAAACAAAGTATCTTCTTTGCCATGAACGTTTTTCATTTGCATATCAAGTTTTGGTCCATAAAACGCCGCTTCACCATCAGCTTCATAATAATCGACATTAGATTTGTCAAGGATTTCTCGCATTAAATCCTGCGTTTTCTCCCACTGTTCGGGTTCTCCCATATATTTTTCAGGCGTGTTCTTGTCCCACTTTGAAAAGCGGTAATACACGTCTTCATACAGTCCGAGCGTTTTCATCATATACACCACTAAATCGATTGCTTTTACGAACTCACTCTCGAGCTGTTCTGGTGTACAGATTACATGACCGTCCGCCAAAGTAAACTGCCTTAGCCTGATTAATCCGTGCATTTCCCCGCTGGATTCATTTCGGAATAGTGTCGCTGTTTCGCTGTATCTCAAAGGCAGGTCACGGTATGAACGCCCTTTGCTTAAATAAGCTTGGAACTGAAACGGGCAAGTCATCGGTCTAAGTGCAAATGTGTCTTTGCTTGAATTGTTTTCCACTACAGACGAGCAAAGCCCGTCTTTCGGGGATACTCTTGTTTGGCAAGACGAGAGCGGAGGTGTCGGCGACTTCGTCGTCGAGCAGTCCGCTTGAAGAGCTTTGCTTCGTCGAGATACCCCCACTCCAGACGGGCAAAGCCCGCCTTGCGGGGGGATACTCTTGTTTGGCTTCGTCGAGATAGCCCCACTCCAAAACGGCAAAGCCGTCTTTGCGGAGGCATACTCTTGTTTTGCTTCACCCATAACAAACATCCCATCTTTATATTTCTGCCAATGCCCTGAAATTTTGTATAAATCTGGTTTTGCGAAAGATGGGGTTTTTGTAAGCTGATAACCATTAGCTTCTTCGGTATCTTCCACCCAGCGTTGCAAAATCTGAATAATTTTTGCACCTTTAGGCAAAAGAATCGGAAGCCCTTGACCTACGTCTTCACAAGTAGTAAAAATCTCAAGCTCTCTACCCAACTTGTTGTGGTCACGGAGTTTTGCTTGCTCCAACTTTTCCAGATATTCCTCAAGCATAGAGGCTTTTGGAAAGGCTGTTCCGTATACTCTACACAGCATTGGGTTTTTTTCACTTCCGCGCCAGTATGCACCAGTCGCACTTAATAGTTTGAACGCTTTTACATCAGCACTCTTCGCCAGATGCGGGCCTGCACATAAGTCAATAAACTCACCTTGTTTGTAATAGGTGAGTGGTTGTGATTCTTCTGATTCGTTTGATTTTTCCTCGAGTTCAAAAATAAGCTCAAGCTTATACGGTTCATCTGCATCTGTGAACAGCTTCTTAGCTTCGTCAAAGCTCATGGTACAAACTTCAAGTTCAAGCTTTTCTTTAACAATTTTTTTCATCTCTTTTTCGATTTTTAACAAATCGTCATTACTGAACGGAGTTTCTACATCAAAATCGTAATAAAATCCATTTTCAATCGCAGGACCTATTCCGAGCTTTGCTTTGGGGAATAGACGTTTGACTGCCTGTGCTAAAATGTGTGCCGCAGTATGTCGAAACGCTTCCGTGCATTTACCTTCTTCAAATGGAATTAGCTCTGTGCTACCATCTTGTAATAATAATTTTAACATCTCTAATCCTTTCATGCGTTGTGTTATGACTATTATATCATAGGTTTTAAGATTCGTCAAGCAAAACAAAGCCGAAGCACAGCTCCGTCTTTATTCTGCTCTTGTTTGGCTATTATATCATAGATTTATTGGCAAGTCAAGCAAAAATTCAACGGCATAAAATTCACACCAAGTTTCGAGAATATGCAAAGGTGGCGGTTATTTCGTTATGCCATATGATGTGTTTACGAGTTGTATGTTGTTGTGGACATTACATCCAACCGCTAATAAAAAGAATTTCTGCATTAGCTGCTCTAAAAATCATACTATAACTCCTGCCTTCGCTCCATATTGGTGATTTTGTGTAAACGTACCACATTTCTTTATCAGCATCGTAGCCAACACCCAAAGAACGGAATGACCGACTACGATAACATTCAAAAACCGAATTAAAAACAGTATGTGCAAAAATTTTTGCAGAATTTGAATCAATTATAACTTTACGCTCGTTCAAAATGTAATTAGTCGACCTTGGAAAAATACCGTATGCCCCCATTGGTGGAAGTTTGCCAGTTTTGCTGTACTGCTTGACCAATTTAATGATTTCTTCAATCGTATAATCTTCAAACATGACAATTGGACATTCTCCTTCAAGGAAATTACGAGCTTCTATCAAATTCAAACCATGTTCCCATCTAACAAAATCATCAAAACAAAATTCTTCAAACCGATTTTCGTGTGTTCGTATTACGCCAGTGCTTAAAAACAGCACTAGCGTACAAACAAATAGCATTGCGGATATAATAAAAGGTGGGTATTTTAACGTTTTTTTTAGCATTTTTATTCTCATTCCTTCTCTTGGTCAATTTCATAAAACTTTTCAACTTGTGCCATATGTTCTTCATAACATTTTGCTCTGCTATTATATCATAGATTTATTGGCAAGTCAAGCAAAGCAAGAGGAATCCATTCGCAAGGCGGGCAAACTTGAAGTTTTTGCTTGCCGTCGAGATACCCCAGAGGGGGAAGTAAATTCCCCCTCTGGGGGTACTCTTGTTTATCTATTCACCAAAGATTAGTCGGTTAAACACATTCTCGTTTACGGCATCAAGAAATTCATCTAATGCAGGCTTACGCCCCCATTGTTCCCAAAAAGTCGTATTGGAATTGCGGTTTTCATAAGCGATATGAATCGCCATTCTGAGTTCATTACGCACATCATTGACGGTTACGCCGTTTTCACGGGCTATGCGTTTGATGATTTTATTGGATTTTGATTTTTTCATGGTTCACCTCTTTATATATTATTCACATAGAACAGTATAACACACAACACTTATTTTATCAAGTGTTATTTACAATAAAATTATGAGTGTTTATACACGGTATTTATTATATTGTGTTTTACGTTTATAATATTAAGTGAAAGGGAGGTATAATTATGTTTGATGTAAGTAAACCTGAATATATAAATAAAACATTTAGATTACCTTTAGAGCTTGTAAATGAATTACAGGAGACAGCACAATTGAAAGATGTATCGCTTAATTATTTGGTGATTCGCTGTTGCGAATATGCTTTAGGTGAAATGAAAAAAGACAAAGATTAATAAAATATCAGAAATGACTGTCAATGTGCTTTACAGCCTAATGATTCTGAAACGCTGAAAAAATTAATTGCAATTTTTACGTTGATTATGTTTTTAGGGACGGCTTGCAGTGAGAGCGATAATAGTGATATACCCCCGCTCAACCAAATACATCTTCAATAACCTCTTCGTCTCAAAATAACACATTGCTATCCCCTGTCAATAGAAAAACCTTCCGTTTTTACGGAAGGTTTTTATATGAAGATTATTATAGTCAATGAAGAACCCCGACCCAGAGGGTCGGGGTTCTTCATTCAGACTCCTTTATCTTGTGTACCTCCCCTAAAACATCATCAACCCACGGGTGATTAGCAATAACCGTTTCCCTCGAAAGTAGCCCGAGTGACTTAACGCAGTTATCAATCACCGCACCTTCATTTAAGAGCATATCACGATTAAATATAAACTCTACTCCCGAAAAATCACGCCCTCCATTTACGAACCAAACGAGTTCTGATAACGATGCCTGAAATTCGGTTTCGATTTCGTTTGCGTCTAAATCCACGTCAGAATACATTGACTGGATGTTCATCTGATTAGGTGAACCGAACAACCTTGAATCCTTAGCATCAAACCCCATCCCGTTTTCGACAATCGCTTTCTTAAAAATGTCGATAATCGTCCGATAATTTTCGGCGTTTACTTCTATACGAAGTGTTTTTAAATCTCCAGCCTGCCCATCGATTGAACGGACTTTGACTGCTCCGTAAGCCGCTAAATTTCGCCTGAACTCGCCTAAATCCGTACCATCATAATTCACCAGAACCAAGAGAGTATTGCGTGGGTCTTCCTCCATACAGTTTAGGAAATTTGACAAAATCGAATTAAGCCCATCTTGTAGCGATTTTACGCCTTGAATCAAGGGGCTTTCATCCGAATCGCGCTTAAAAGCAATCAGTGGGATTTTTCCACCGTTCGACCAACGAAGTTCAAGAGGTTTTTCAAGGTTTGAACTTGTATAGTTACCATCATTAACTGGGAAAGATGCTGTGATGTACGGCAGATGGTAAGGTGATACCGCAACAAGCTCTCCACGCTTATTAAGCTCAAAATAATGAATACCAGATGCGTCAAACACCTCAATTTTTTCTAAGATTTCGCCATCAGTCTTGCTGTCACTGTAATCCAGAATCTCGTAAACTCTGATTGCATAATCAAGCTCAGTGTGTTCTGAATCTTTCCAGCCCGGTATAACTTCAAACGCTTTTAGTCTCTTAAATTTTAGCACAGAGTTGTCATAATGAGGGTACAGCCATGCAATTCCATGATTATAAGCGTCTTTACAAACGTTTTTTAGAAGCCGCATAAACGGGCGATTAAAAATGCCATTTAATCTTTCAAAAAACGCCTCGTTTGAACCATCATCAGTTCGTCTAAAAGCGAGCGGTTTTCCGAGTAAATAATTAGTCTTCTGATTAACAAGTTTGCGATATTGGTTGTCAACCATTCTGTTATCTGGAAGATTGTACGCCTTCTCAAGCTCTCCCTTTTCGCCGATGACTGTTCTGCCAGAGTGTAAAATATCGTGTCGCCCTGCGTAATAGTCTTCCCCAGTCAACATAAGCCTACGGCGTGTTGAGGCTTTGAACCTCTCGATTTCTCCTTGAATAAACTCTCTATCTGCTTTTGTTTTGAAATTAAATTCCATATTATGACCATTCCTTTCCGCCACCAACGTGACATAAACAAAATTTGGCAAGTTTCGGGTCGGCAAAGCCTGCTCTTCGAGAGCTTTGCCCTGCGGTGTTACCGAACATTCAACCTTCAATCCTCATTCTTTCATAAAAATGCCCGAGGTAGCTGTTTGCCACCTCGGGTTATTACTATATTACGGTATATGAAAGGTTGTCAGTGCCAGAATACGTTGTAAAAGTCACCCGTTATACTCCCTCTCGAATGTAGCAATGTAGAAAATTCGATTTCGTTTGCAATAAAACTATGTGGCAGAGCATCACGTTTTCTTCTTTTTCTCTTCGTTCGGTATATACTCGGCGATGTCTTCAACCTTACAATTCAATATTTGGCATAGGTCATCAACTGTTTGTAACGTCACGCCTTTATTGTGGCGGAGACGGTTAATTGTGCTACTACTAATACCGTGCTTGTTTATAAGAGCATAAGTTGAAATTCCCTTATCTTTCATTGTCTGCCATAATGGCGTATACACTATCATAACGCCTCCTCCATGCTTAACAGTTTTTCTCCCTTTTTATTATAACTTATAATTTATTACTTGACTATTATCGAATAATAGACTATAATATAATCATGTCATAAATAAGACTATAAATGAAAGGAATATATAACCATGAAAAAATCCAAATACACGAAAATCATCAAACGTATAGCACGTGAAAACAACATAACCGTCAATTATGTCCGCAACGAACTCAGAATGGCGATTCATATTGCTTATGAAAACCGCAATTCTAATTCGACTTTTTGGGAACAATGGGGGCGTAAACCTGCATTAGATGAATTTCTTGAGGCTGTGAACGAGAATGTGTTTAATCGACTAATCTTTGGTGAGTAGATAAACCCCGAGTAACAGAATGATTTTTAGTAGAGCAGACCGTATCAATTCTGCTTTTAGGCTTACGAGATTTTAGTACGAATATTAGTGTTTTTCAAAATAATGAATTACCCCCCATTTCAGACCTAAATCTAAAATGAAGGGGATTTTAAGTGATTTCGTCATTTTGCACTGCTTGTTGTCTAACATTTTGCTTGACATATTCGGATTTTTATGATATAATAGCAAAACAAAAGCAGAATAAAGACGGAGCTGTGCTTCGACTTTATTTTGCTTGACGAATCTTAAAATTTATGATATAATAGCAAAACAAGAGCAGAATAAAGACGGAGCTGTGCTTCGGCTTTATTTTGCTTGACG